>CAMUHA010000103.1 GCA_947088515.1 uncultured bacterium | reverse complement strand
CAGGTCAAGACCCGTTACCTTATCTGAAAGAGTTCCAAGGGCGGTAAGGAAAATAACAGGTGTTGTTATGCCTTTTTTACGCAGGGCAGTAAGAACTTCCGTGCCATCCATATTGGGAAGCATTCTGTCCAGCAGGATAACATCATGTATATTCTGTTCACCATAGTAATAAGCTTCCTCACCCTCAAAGCAGGAGTCAACGGTAAATCCTTCCAATTCCAATTGTATTGTAAGAGTCTGGTTGAGCTGTTCGTCATCTTCAGCGAGTAAAATTCTCATAGTTTTGTTCCTTTTCGTTCTGCTGACAAAGTGTCAGGCGCATGAATACAAAAATATATGTCTGCAACTGGTTCTTTGATTAAGCATTATAGACCATTGTAACATGAATTTATCTAAAAATCCTCTAATATGGAGATAAATATGGAAAACTTGTAAAAGATTTAAACATTAAGAAAATAAAGAGCTGTTAGAAAATTTATCCTGATAATTTTTCTTTAGAGAAAACTTAGAGATTTTCCTGTTATGATGTTTCAAAATTAACAAGGAGGAAAAAATTATGAAAATCAAAGCGGCAATTATTTTATGCACTATTTCCCTTATGGCAATGACAGGATGCGGAGAAAAGGCAGGGGAGCCTGTGATGGTGGATGTTGAAAAAACAGATTTAAGCAGAAATCTGGCGTCTGAAGGAGGAGACGAACCGGAAGCAGAGGACTCTTCAAAAGAAGAAGCGCCGGATAAAGACACTGCAGCGGAAAATGGAGAAGCAGAAGATAAAAATGCTGTAAAAGAAAATACGGAAGAACTGGAGGGAACAGTTAAGAACATAGAAAACACAAGGGTTGTGGTCAGTAAAATCTTTACAGAGGAGGAAGATGGAGTTTTGCTTGCTGTACAGCCAGCGGAAGGCAGCGAAGACGAGGTACTGATTACGGTCAGCTTTTCCGAAAATGTAAAGTATGAACTGCATACGGTAAAAAATAATGGTATTAACGGTGATTCAGATGTCATGAAAACAGAAGCTTCTTTTTCTGATTTAAAGGAACAAGTTGGCATTAAACTATCTGGATACTATATAACCCCGGATAAAGAGTTTATGGCTGACAGTGTAATTATATATAATTTTGTTTAAAGATGTTTTTGACTATAAAGAATTCTTTAGAGAAAATTTAGAGATTTTCCTGTTATGATGCTTAATAAAGACAGGAAAACCAATAGTAAAATTAAAACATTGGAAACGAAATCCCAAATAGGAGGCGTAAGGTTATGAAGAAAAAACTTACCGCATTTTTATGTGCGGTTTCTTTACTGGTACTGTCACTTTCAGGATGTGGAACCAAACTAACGGGCAACAGTACGGAAAGCGGGCAGAAAAATGAGGGGCAAAACAGTACTGACAGCAAGGAGGAAGAGCAGGACTTTGGCAATTTGGACGGACAGCAAAGCCCGGCGGAAAACACAGCTATGGGAAGGTATGTGGAGAGCGCCGTGGATATGTCCGAGTATTGTGCAAGTTCTTTAAGAATTACCAGACTGCAGGATGGCACACTTGTAATACCTGACCATTATAATGGAAAGATTGTATCAAAAGATAACGGAGTAACCTGGCAGCAGGAAGAGATAGAATGGTTTACGGAAATCGCTGTCAAGAAAGAATCTTATATCGCTTCTCTTTCCTGTGGAACAGACGGCAGTTTTGGAGTTATTTATGAGGACGGCAGTAAGAAGAATGAAACCGGAGAAGAAGACGGGGCGGACGATGGTCAAATGGATATGGAGGGACTTATCGTAAGGCCCGATGGCACACAGATTTCTTTTAAAGTTCCGGTTACAGAAGAAGATATCTGGATTTGCGATATATGGTTTTCAGATTCAGGCAGAGCTTTTGTAACAACGCTGGGGAGAAATATATATGAAGTAAAAGAAGATGGAAGCAGTGAAAAGTTTCTTACTGTTAATGATGGAAGACCAGAGCACATTGAATTTGTGGGTAATGTGATGGTAATGGATGGTGAATATCAGGATGAAATATTGCTGTATGATATAGAAAAGAAAGAATATGTGGAAGATGAGGTCTTAGTTAGTTTTGTAAACGAAAATTATAAAAACAGAAATTACAGTACAGTGGACTGCTATACTATGTTCTTTTTCCCTGGAGAAGAAGGCGTGTTATATCTGGCTGGAGATAAGGGGCTGCATCGTCATGTGATAGGGGGAGGCGCTATTGAACAGGTGATAGATGGAAATCTTTCCTGTTTTGGTAATCCGGCATACATTTTCAGGGGAATGACTATGCTTCCTGATAATGAATTTCTTGCCTTGTTCAGCGATAATAAAATGGTGCGTTTTACTTACAACCCGGATATTCCAACAGTACCTGACGAGAGACTGAAACTTTACAGTTTAAAGGACAATGACATGGTCCGGCAGGCAATTACGATTTACCAGTCAGATAATCCTGAAGTCTATGTGGAATATGAGGTTGGAATGGGAGATGGCAGCTCCGTAACAAGAGATGATGCGCTAAAAAAATTGAATACTCAGATTATGGCGGGACAGGGACCGGATGTTCTTGTTCTGGATAATATGCCTGCTGATTCTTATATAGATAAAGGGATGCTTTTGGATTTGACAGAATGTGTCAATGAGATGGAGGCGGAAAACAGACCCTTTGATAATATTGTGGAGGCATTTAGGAAAGAGGGCAAAGTTTATATGCTTCCCTGTGAAATGAGATTGCCGTTTATAAGCGGGAAAGAAGCGTACATTTCCGGCGTAGAGGATTTGGAAGATATGGCAGATATGGTAGAGCAAATCAGAAAAGAAAATCCGGGAATAGATATTATGCAGATTTGCTCGGAAAAGGGAATTATGCGTCTGTTTACTATGATATCAGCGCCAGAGTGGAAAACTAAGTCAGGTGAAATTAATAAGGATATAATTAAAGATTTCCTGCAGCAGACAAAAAGAATTTATGATGCACAGATGGATGGACTGGAAGAAAAATATGTTGACAAATACCGCACCAAAAGTGAAAATATTTTGACATATTATGGAGTGAAGCTGGAAGATTCAGATTTTCTGGGCGATGGAGGGTGGTATGGCATCATTGGGGAAGGGATTCCGGTACAATTTGGGTCTGCCTATTTCAGAGGTGAAATAACCCAACAATTTTCCATTAACAAGGTAAAGGGATTTGAAGACCACATATTTAAACCATTAGATGGGCATAGCAAAGATGTGTTTATTCCTAAAACACTGGTGGGAATTAATGCAGCGTCCACACAGATGGATGCAGCAAAAAAAATGGTAAAAACCATGTTTGGAAAGAGTAATCAGTCTTCTTTGTTTAATGGGTTTGGTGTAACGCAGAGCAGTCTGGAAGCGGCCTTTACGATAGAAGAAAGATATGTGAGCGAAGATGGGATTTATAGTTCTGCAGCTGTGGGCAGTCCGGATGGTGAGACGGTATCTTTTGACATATACTGGTTTACAGATGAACAAAAGAGCTGGACTGCAGAATGGATGAAGCGGGTTAAGGTTCCGTATGTGTCAGACCAGGCGCTTGAGGAAGCGGTTTATAACGAAGGCGTAAATTTTATACAGGGGAGACAGAGTCTTGATGAGGCAGTAGATGCAATAGAGCAGAGAGTTTCTATTTATATGTCAGAATAAAGTAATGTTCTAAAGCGTCATATATTTATGGCGCTTTAGGTTTAGGGAGGTATTGTTTGAAGAAGAAAAAAGATAAAAGGGCGTTTTTATTTTTTATGTTCCCAAGTCTTGCAGGTGTAATTTTGTTTGTGTTTGCTCCCTTTCTGGATGTGTTTAAAAGGTCTTTTACCACGGCAGTTACAGGAAATTATACGGGTCTGGAAAACTATAAAACAATTTTTGAAAACCAGGCATTTTTAATTGCGGTTTCAAATACTATACGTTTTACACTTGTGTGTATTCCGCTTCTGGTACTAATTGGGTTTTTAATTGCTTTTCCTTTAAGCAGGTTAAAAAGCGCCGGGCTAATAAAGTCCATTTATCTATTTCCACTTGCAATGCCCACAGCAACGATTGTGATGGTCTGGAAAATGTTTTTTTACAAACAGGGATTTTTAAATCTGTTTCTTTCAAAAGTGGGAGAATGGTCAGGCTTGTGGGGGGAGGTACATACGGACTATCTGGGGACAGAAGCGGCTTTTTGGATTCTGGTGTTTAGCTATATCTGGAAAAATACCGGGTATACGGTGGTTTTGTGGCTTGCAGGAATACTTGGGATTCCGGAAGAGCTGATTGAAGCGGCTAAGGTGGATGGCGCGGGAAGTCTGCGGCGAATTGTATATATTATTCTCCCAAATTTAAAGGGAACGCTTTACACAATTGTAATCTTGTCTTTTTTAAACTCTTTTAAGATTTACAGAGAAGCCTATTTGACAGCGGGAGCCTATCCGCATAAGAACATTTATCTGCTTCAGCATACTTTTAACAATTGGTTTGTAAATCTTGAGTTTGATAAAATGGCAGCAGCAGCGGTGTGCACCGGAGGTTTTCTGCTTGTGGTCATATTGGGGCTGCAGAAAATGTGGGACAGGGAAATATAATGAGATGGAAAAGTTAATGAAATACAGATTTTTGACAGGTATACAAAAGACATTTATTATTACAGCGCTTATACTTCCGGGAATACTGGTGGCTCTGCCGATTGTAATATTAATTACCGGGTCCGTGATGGATAGGTACGAACTAAAAGAGTATTTAGCTCCCATTTTTATGGAGGGTACGGATTTTATCAGCTGGAGATTGGTGCCGGACTTCCCGACTTTTGATAATTATGGTAAGTTACTGTTTCTGACGCCTCAATTTTTTGTGCTGTTTTGGAACTCTATGAAAATGGTAATATGTATTTTAGGAGGACAGCTTCTTGTAGGAGTTCCTGCTGCCTGGGCGTTTGCGGTTTACCGGATTCGGACAGGAAAACTTCTTTTTGCCCTTTATGTGGTGTTGATGCTTCTTCCTTTTCAGGTAACAATGCTTTCAAGTTATTTAGCGCTTAACAGGCTTTCTTTATTAAATACTCAACTGGCAGTAATATTACCGGCTATATTTTCCACATTTCCCATCTTTTTAATTTATGGCGGATTCCGGGGGATACCCAGTCAGCTTTTTGAGGCGGCAAGGGTGGATGGGGCAGCGGAGTGGAAAATATTTTTGCAGCTGGGCATTCCCCTTGGGAAAAGTGGTATTTTATCCGCCATGGCGCTGGGGTTTTTGGAATACTGGAATATGATGGAGCAGCCTATGGCTTTTTTGGATGAAAAAGCGCTCTGGCCCTTATCTTTGTATCTGCCGGAAATTACCTGGGTACAGGCAGGATACGCATTTTGCGCTTCATTGATTACTTTGATACCTGCAGCTTTTGTGTTTGTGATAGGGCAGGATTATCTGGAACAGGGTATTATTTATTCGGGCTTAAAAGAATAATGTGGGAAGGAGTTATTACAGAGGTTAAGATGCAGAAAAAAATTATTGCGGGATTTATTGTTTTTTTAGGATTCATGTGGCTATGTACTGTGATATCCAAGAGCTTTTACACCACAAAGCTTCCGATTGTGAGTGCTACAGGGCTGGAAGAGAAGTATATTGAACATATTGTGGAAGCGGAAGGGATAGTGGTGGAAGGGGGAAAACGGGCAGTTACTGCGCTTGAAGGTCTTAGAGTGGAGGAGCTTTTGGTTCATGTGGGAGACCGGGTGGAAGCGGGGGATGTGCTTTTTAGGATTAATCTGGATGACCTGGGAGATATGATAAAGGATAAACAGACAGAAATCACTAAACTTCAGTTACAGGTGAATGCAATCCTGGAAAATCAGGAACTGAAAAAGCAGAGAAAGGAAATTGAGGAAGCAAGAGCCAGGGAAGATTATAATACAACAGCAAGGCAAAAAGATACAGATGTAGGGAGAGCAGCGGATGTGTATGCCCGCAAAATGGAAGACTTGGATGAAGAGGGCTTAAGCGAAGAGGAAAGGCAGGCAATTTTAGACGAACTGCAAAGCGCCGCTTATGGAGAAGCGGATGCTATGCGTGAGCGTGAGAGTGCCATGAAGGAGATTGAGAGGAATATTGAGGATATACAGTTCCCGGAAGCCTCTGATGCAACCTTAGCTGTTACACAGACACAGATGGCAAGCCTTAAGTCTGATTTGTCTGTTTATCAGAAGGTATTAAACAGCCAGGGAAATGTGACAGCACAGGCAGCAGGCATGATAACTGATATCTTTGTGGAGGCAGGCAGCAGAGTGCCGGATTCAGCGTCTATTTTAATGACAGATGACAGTATTCCCTGCCAGTTAAAGGTAATAATTGATAAAGAACAGAAAAAGTATGTGGGCTTTGGGGATGAAGTTTCCATTTCTTTGGATGGCAGTAAGCAAGAATTGGAGACCACCATAGATTACTTTTCAGAAAGCCAGTCAATGCCAGGAAGCTTTGAGACTTTTATCCGTCTGCCGGAGGAGATGGGAGCGCCAGGGCTTTCAGGAAAGCTGATTCGCTCGGAGCGGGGAGAAAAGTATATGTACTGTATTTCACCTGCGGCAGTCCATAAGTTGGATAACCGAGAGTTTGTTTATGTTTTGAAGGAGCGGGAAGGGATTCTGGGAAAGGAATACTATGTGGAGGAGGTTACGGTCACGGTACTTGACCAGAATGATAACTGGGTGGCGCTGGAGTCGCCTGTTCTGGATGGGGAAAGTAAAATCATCACCTCTGCCGATAAGGAATTTGGCAAAGGTGATGTAGTCAGATGGGTGGAGTAGTTTTGGATATTATCTTGCTTTAAACTGCATATTATAAAGTTCTGCATAGATTCCGCCCTTTGAGAGCAATTCTGTATGAGTTCCGCTTTCCGCAATACCGTTTTCGGAAAGCACCAGTATTTTTTCTGCATTGCGGATGGTAGAGAGTCTGTGGGCGATTACAAAGGTGGTACGGTTCCTTGCCAGTTTTTCCAAGGATTCCTGTACTACCTTTTCGCTTTCATTATCAAGAGCAGAGGTTGCCTCGTCAAAAATCAAAATTGGCGGATTTTTCAAAAATACTCTTGCAATGGACAGTCTTTGCTTCTGCCCGCCGGAGAGTTTGATGCCCCTTTGACCGATATTTGTTTCGTATCCTTCCGGGAGATTCATGATAAATTCATGGGCATTGGCATTCTGGGCGGCAGCCACAATTTCCGCATCTGAAGCATTCGGGCGTCCATAGCGGATATTGTCCATAACGCTTCCTGTAAAGAGGTATACATCCTGCTGGACAATACCAATATTATTTCTAAGGCTCTTTAAGGTGTAATCGCGGATATCTGTGTTATCTATTAAAATGCGCCCGCCAGACACATCATAAAATCTTGGTATCAGGCTGCAGAGAGTGGATTTCCCAACACCGGAGGTTCCTACCAGCGCGATGTATTCGCCTTCCTTTACATGAAGGTTTAAATTGGAAAGGACAGTTTCAGAATGTTCCTCGTAATGGAAGGATACATTGTCGAAGGTGATGTCACCCTTAGCATCTGTCAGTTCTTTAGCGCCCGGCCTGTCCGTTATATCAGGATTAATATTTAAGATTTCCAAAAACCTTGTATAACCGGAAGCCCCATTCTGGAACTGTTCTGTAAAGTTAATCAGTTTTTTTATGGGTTCTGTAAAATTATTAATGTAAAGCAGGAAGGTAATCAGGTCAGTAATGGAAATCAGGTTCACGGTAATAAATACAGCTCCCACTGCAATAACAATTACACTGATAAAGGTAGTGAAAGCGCCAAGACCGGAATGATATAGCCCCATATAACGGTAGCTTTCCTTTTTGCTTTCCACAAAACGGTCATTTCCAATTTTAAACTTATCCATTTCCATTTCTTCGTTGGCAAAAGATTTGACAACCCGGATGCCGGAAAGATTGTCTTCAATCTGTGCATTGATATCGGCAATTCTTGCCCTGTTTTTTACAAAAGCCCGCTTCATACGGATATTAAAGTAAAAAGCGTATGAGAGCATAATGGGAACCACCGCAAAAGCGACCAGAGCCAGCTTCCAATTGATGGAAAGAAGGATGGAAAAGGAACCAATCAGCTTTATAATGGAAATAACAATATCTTCGGGGCCGTGGTGGAATAGTTCGCTGATTTCGAACAGGTCATTGGTAACACGGCTCATAAGCTGTCCCACCTTCTGGTTGTCAAAGAAACTAAAGGATAGCTTCTGGTAATGGGAGAAAATTTCATTCCGCATATTGTATTCCATTTTTGCGCCCATCACATGTCCGTAATAGGCAATAAAGTAATTGCAGTAGCACTCAAGAATGATCAGAAAAACCATAATGCCTGTCAACATCATAATTGTCCTTAAAGAATCAGATGCTGTCCTGTAAATGACATCGCTGGTGATATACCGGATAATCAGGGGAATGACCAGAGTTACTGCTGCGCCCAGACAGGCAAAGAACATGTCAGCAGCAAATATTTTTTTGTAAGGCTGATAATAAGATATAAATTTTTTCCATTTTCCTTTTTCCATAGTTTCCTCCATTTTATTTTTTAGGCATAACATGGATAATATGGTATCATTTCTTTTGAAAGTAAGCAAATAATTTATTTTTTTATATATAGTAGAATTTCGGATAATATGTTATTATATAAAAAACGTGCTGATTTTTAAACAATGTTGAAATGAGGAGCGTGAATAATGAACTATATTGTACTGGATTTTGAGTGGAATCAGAGCAATACAGGAAGGGAACCGGAGGTAAAGGTAATACCATTTGAGATTATTGATATTGGTGCGGTCAAATTAAACAGTGACAGGGAAATGATTGATGAGTACAATCAGCTTGTAAAGCCGGTCGTTTATCAGCAGATGCACAAAATTACCAGCAGCTTAATACATCTGCGCATGAAGGACCTGGAAAAGGGAAAACCTTTTATGGAGGTTATCAGAGCGTTTTTTTCCTGGTGTGGGGATGACTTTGTTTACTGTACCTGGGGGCCGCTTGATTTGTATGAGCTTCAGAGAAATATGAATTATTACCATATGGAGCCGTTAAGTGATGTGCCAATTAGATTTCTGGATGTACAAAAATTGTTCAGCATTGCCTATGAAGACAGCAAGTTGAGAAGAAGCCTGGAATATGCCATAGATTATCTGAAAATTGAGAAGGATGTGCCTTTTCACAGAGCGTATAGCGACGCCTATTACACGGCAAAGGTGCTCGCTGGTCTTTCGGAGGATATTCTTGTAAATTATTCCATTGATACCTATGTGCTTCCAAGAAGCAGGCAGGAAGAAGTACATGTTATGTTTCATGATTATATGAAATATATTTCCAGGGAATTTTCTGATAAACAAAAGGCACTGGATGATAAGGAAGTTATCAGCACAAAATGTTATCTGTGCCATAAAAATCTTCGAAAAAAAATCCGCTGGTTTTCCCCTAACGGGAAACATTATTACAGTGTTTCCTTTTGCCCCATCCATGGATATATGAAATCAAAAATCAGAATCCGTCATTCAGAAAACAATAATATTTATGTGGTAAAAACCTCTAAATTTATTTCAGAAGAAGAGTGTCAGAAAATTATCCAGAAAAGGGACGGGGCCAGAGAACATCATAAGTCACAGAAGTCAGGCGCCAAAATCAAAGATCGAAATCATTAAACCGGGAGGAAGAAAAGAAAGGTTCATCCTTCCGGTTCTTTCGGCGTAATTTTCTGTGCCTTTTTGTGGTTTTCCGGCTGCTTCGATTATTGACAAAATTGTAGTTATGCAAAAAAGAATGGATAACAAGCATGGCAATCAGTATACCTGCCACAGCAAGTACAATGAAAAGAGCCTTTTTAATGTTGATTATTACCACATTATTTTCTTCTGTGTTTGCAAACTGGAATTCACCATCCATTTTGGCAAGGTCACAGGAGGCGGGGACTTGCTTTATCAAGTCAACAGTGGCAGTTCCAATATAAATATTGTGATAGTAATATTTGATAACAGCAACTTCATTTTCTTTTTCGGTATCATAGGAGATTTGGGAGTCCAGCTCTTTAAAATCAGCGACCTTGGGCATAATCAGATAACTGTTTTTGTTTAGGGCAAGGATTGGGTTAGAGTTGCCGAAAACATCGCTGGAGGTATTAAAAAAGTTGGAGTTTTGTATAGAATAATTGGTTTCGTTTTCTGCCACATTGACAGCAGAAAAGTTGGCAAAACCGTAATCAAACAGTTTGATAGTGTCATAAAATTGTTCCGGGGATTCTTCTTTCATAATCACGCAGATTAACTTCATGCCGTTTTGTTCCGCACAGGTTACTAGAGTCTGTCTTGCCTGGGAGGTGTAACCGGTTTTTCCGCCTTTAATTCCTTCATATGGAATTTCTCCGGTAATAAGTTTATGTTTATTTCTTTCAATAAAGTCATCCGGTTGTGTCTGGGTGGCTTCAAAGTGGTGGTAGGACGTATTTCCCACTTTAGAAAGCAGTTCATTTTGGAAAAAGGCCTGGGCAATCAGGGCCAGGTCGTAGGCAGAGGTATAGTGTTCTGGATTGTGAAGTCCGTGGGCGTTGACAAAATGAGTATTTTTACAGCCAAGCGCAGCGGCCTTTTCATTCATCATATCTGCAAAGTCGTCCATACTTCCGGCAACGTGTTCAGCCACGGCATTCGCCACCTCGTTAGCGGATGCAACCAAAATACCATAAAGACATTCTTCCATAGGCATAGACTGACGCGCATCAATTCCAATGTTGGAGCTTCCCGGTTCAATACTGAAAACTGCGTCATGGGAAAAAGTAACTATATCGTTTAACTTGGAATTTTCTGCTGCAAGCAGGCAGGTCATAAGTTTGGTGGTGCTGGCAGGATAGAGTTTTTCATTGATGTTTTTGGCATAAAGAATAACACCTGTGTTTGCTTCCAGCAAAATAGCAGACTCCGCCCCTATTTCCGGTCCGGCGGGCCAGTTTTCCGTCTGGTTGCTTTGGATGGGAAGGGATTTGCGTTCTTCTGCCAATGTCTGGTAATCATTTTCTTTTTCCGGTGCGGCGTAAGTACAGACGCTGGTGTGGGTTAAGATAAATATACATAAAAATGCAGATAGTATTCTGCGTCCTATCTGCATGGGGCACAAACGATTCATAGCAGCTCCTTATTCTATTTTTTAATAATTATTTCCATGTGGCGGATTAATTATTATGTGTGTATTACTTGAATATATTTTGAAAAATTGTATATATATTGCTGTTTATTATAGTTTACATTTTGAAAATGTCTATGACAAGATATTTCCTTGAAAATTTTGATGAAATTTTTACTTTCCATTAGGAGTAAAAAGGTGTAAAATACGAAGAGAATTTGAAAAAAACAAGTAGCTTTTGGGAAAATACCAGAAAATGAAGGGTGAAAGGGATGAGGCTTAAAAATATAAAAGGTGCAAGGCAGGCAGTGGAGCACAGCCCTCTGGTGATTCTGGAGCCAGAAGGAATAAAAGGGAAATGGAGAAAAAGATTTGGCAATGACCATCCTATACATGTAGAGATAGGCATGGGAAAAGGAAAATTTCTTTATGAGATGGCAGGCATAAATCCGGGGATTAACTACATAGGAATAGAAAAGTACT
>CAMUHA010000102.1 GCA_947088515.1 uncultured bacterium | reverse complement strand
GGACTACTGGCGGCAGCTTCACATACAGGCGGTTTGCTGTGGAGAATCCCTGCCGCCTCCGTTCCAGAAGCCCTGCCCGGTCTAATTCGTTCAACGCTTCTTTTATGGTTGACGGGCTTTTATCCAATGCATCCGCTATCGCCGTTACCGGGAATATAATATATGTCCTTCCGGATTCATCCTGCCATCCGTTCTTCTGCGATAGAGTAGTGCGGTCTAAGAGCAGTGCATACAAAAGCTTTGCTGTCTGTGTGATATCCATTTTCAGCAGGAACCGGGGATAGGGGAGATAAGGCGGTAAATGTGTATCTGCCCAGACATATCCGGTTTCCTGCCCCTCTGTTTCCACTCTATTTTTATTTTCCTGTGGTTCTCCCTGCTTTCTGAACTTCCTCCCGGAACAATTATCTGTCATGTTCAGCCTTTTTATCGGGGTACAGCTTTCCGGCGGCTACTGCGGCATGGTTCCTGATTTTCATCTCCCCTCGCTTTTCACTGGCTCTTGCAATGTTATATCCTGCGTCAGAGAGGAAGAGACGGTATCTTTCCCCTTTAAACCCGACAGGGCTGTCATTGTTCAGCACATCAAAGACGACCATGTGCCGGGTATCTTTCTGGAAGCGTTCGATCCCCGACAAATCATGCCCCTGCAGGACGGGCTGTTTTACCCGCTCCTTGGCTTCGGCAAGCCGCCGCAGGACGGAACGTTCACTCTTTTCTATGTGATGCGCTTTATTGTCTGCTATAAAACGGCTGCATTCCGGCTCCGGCAGCTTCCCCAGCTTTTCTGCGGCGTTCCTTATGATTATGTAGGTCAGTTCATCCCCGATAGCGGATAATGCTTCTTTCATAGCCTTAACCGTATCTTCTTTTGTCGTGGATGCATACTTGTAAATCATCTCAAGTTCACTCTTGGTAAATTGCATAGTTCCTCCTTTTTTTCATTCTCTATCGCTCTTGTTCCTGCCGTCTCTGCGGCTTATATTCCTGTCTCAGCATTGCGTCCAGGTTGGTTTTCACCCGGCGAAGTTCCGCTGTTTTTGTTTTCCGCTCCAGGTATTCGCTATAAATGGCATTTTTCCGGGAAACCAGGGATTGGTTCTCTGCCTTGATTTTTGCCAGGTCAGGGAACTTCGTCATTCCCCGCTCCTGAAAATACCGTCCTGCCGCCGCAAATAAAGCAAGGTCTGCCCGGTTCTCTTCCTCGTAGCGTTCCCGCTTTCTCACCTTTTTCAGCCCGTCATATGACGGCTTGGTCTTGCGGTAGACGGATGCCTGACGTATCAGCTCTTTATTGTCGGCAATCTTCTTTTCCATAGATTTTATTTCCTTTGAAAGCGCCCTCTGCCTGTCAGACGATTCCTGTATGGCATGGTCTACATCTTCCGGGCAGGAGAAGCCGCATTCTTCAAGATAAATCATCGTCTGCGACATCTGCTGGAGATTGAAGCCTTTCGCCCACCATTCATATCCTTTGCCCTTGCCTTCGCCCATTTTTGCCGGGATATCAACCATGCGCTGTATACTGTCCTGATTCGGTGCGGTCCCAGACGTTTTCCGGTGTTTTAAGCGTTCTATTACGCTCTCCCTGTGGTTTTGTCCGGCCTGCTCCTTTTTGGCGGCTCTGGAAGCATTTTCGGCAAGGACAGAAAGTACCGCTGCCTTATCGTAATCCGTTCCCAGCTTCCGGGCAGTGACCGGCTTAGTCCTGTCCGGGGTAAGGTAGCTTAATCTCCCCCGGCTTTCCCTGACTTCAATCCCATAATCCTGCATGAGCCTTGCGGAAAAATCCTCAAAGGATGCTGCCGCCGAAAGCGCTGAACGTATTGACTGACGCAGCAATTCTTTCTCCGTCTCGAACTTAGGCTGTCTTGGCGTAACCCCGTCTGCAATCATTTTTTTATTCAGGATGTCTTTCTCTGCATGTCCACGTTTCTTTGCCCAATACTCACGCTCGGTAACCTTCTCCCTGCCGCCGTTCAGCAGGTCAATCTGATGTAATCCCTCACGCTGGCACATCTCCATGACTTCACTCCGGAAATACCGCATAGCAGAAGCGGTACAGCGATGCTTTGCGCCTTCCTGTGTGTCGCATGGCCTGTCCATGTAGGCTTTCCGCTCCACTGCATGGATGCGCAGGGAATTGATGACGATGTGTACATGGATGTTGCCGGAATGGTTATGTCCGTCCGGGTGGGTGCAGACAAGGGCCTGATGTCCGGGAAAATGTTTCTTACAATACTCCATCCCCAATTTCTGTGCTTTCTCTACGGTCAGACCGTTGTCGTCGGCATCCCTGTGCTCAAAACTGATAATGTAGTGGTGGCTCTTTATGTCCTGCCGCTGGCTGTTCTTTTTATACTGCATATTCGCCTGCAGGCAGGAGATTACAAAATCTTCCTCCCCGCAATTCACAGTCTCAATCTTGTAACCTTTACGGGGAACCATCCGTCCGGCTTCATCCTTTACTGGCTTCATGTTAAATTCGTCATGCTCAAAGGTCAGGTATTGTTCGGCTGCTCCGTAATCGGCATTTTTAGAGCTGATATGTTTTATCGTTGCCATAGGCTTCCCCGATGACTTTCAGCACTTCAAATTTCAAGGCGGCAAGGTCAGCGGCGCATCCTTCCAGTTCTGCGGAAAGTTCCCGGTAAGGGAAGCCGTATTCATTTAGATGTCTGGCAATCTGGTTTAAGTTGCTGCCAATCTTCCCGTACTGCGCCACCAGATTTGAAACTGCGGTCAGCATTTCCTCATTGTTTGCCGTTACCCTGATGGTCGTGGATACCTTGCCGGAAAAGATTGCCTGCCTAAGATACTCGGACTGGCTTATGGAAAGCGTCCTGCATTTTTCCTCAAAGTCCTGCCGTTCTTCTTTGGTCAGCCTTGCCTTGACAATGCATCCCCGGTGGGGTGTGTTGTAAATTTTTTTCATAGCCATCGTTGTCACTCCTTTCAAAAATTTTCTTTCCTAAAATTTCTCCTTTCACTAATAGCAGGCTGGCGGTACCAAAACACAAACAGTTTATAAAAAATTTATAATCACTTTTTATTTTGCTCTCGTAACCGGATGGGGATTTTATGCAGTGAAGGATTCAAAAATCTGTAGATTTTTTCACAAGCAGGGTTTGGGGAAGGCACTCCCCAACAAGTAGCTGTCCGGAGTGGAGGATGGCGCGGAAGCGGAATCTGGAACCTTGGATGATACTTGCTCTTACAAGTACCGCATTGCAGTTACTCATAATTCTACGAAAATGGCAAAAACGGCGAACCCTTTCTGTATCAAGGATTCGCCGCTTTCATGTGGAAAAGATGACATTATTTCTTTTTTCTTTCGTAGTATTGTGCCATGAGTTCTATCGTGTTCTCAGGCACATGGAATATTTCCGATATTTCTTTTATGGATTTTTCATCAATGCAGTAATATTGGAGAACAAGCGCCGCCATTTCACATGCCTGTGTCACCAACGTTCCGACTAACTCCCGCATAAGGGAATGAAACTCTTCGACATAAGGGCTTGCTTCCCCGCCGGATCGCTCCATCATTCTTAGCAGTTTTTCTTTTTCACTTTTATCTGTACCAGCCTTCATTTCTTCCTGCATAAAAGCTAAAAACTTTTTCCGTTCTGGCTCTTCCTCCGGGCAAATCCCCAGACAACCTCTATGAGCTCCGGCGGCATATCGGACGGCATTGGCGGTAATTGTATATAATTCGGCTCCATATTGCTTTGTTCTCCTTCCTGTTATCAATTCCTGGATCACTCGGTTTCATTGACTGACTTAACTGCTATCTCGTAATCTCCGTCTTTATATTCTGTTTCTAATGCATAATCTCCAATCTGCGCCTTGCTTTCATCTTCCAGGGGATAAAATGTATTCTTCTTTGTATCGCATATGACAGGTTCTCCGATAAGCTGATGCTCAACCGTATCCAACATAGCTCTGATACAATCATCACAAAACAATCTTTTCATCCTATGGATGTTGACAATCCCGTTTCCTCGTTCTATTTCTGCCAGACCTTTGTTTTCTCCCGGACTTTTGGAAATGTGGATGCTTGTCTGGCTTATTTCATCATAGCCATATGTCAACAGCGTGTTCCCCTGATATTCCTCTGGCTCTATTCCCTGTTCAAATAAGTCCAGTGAATAGGATTCTCCGGTATTTAAGCTGACAAGAACCGCTTGCGCCGGATAAATTCCCCTGCAGGCACGACATTTCTCAGATGTGTTCGGAATATATCGGATGTATTTCTCTATATCCTTTTCATATTTGTGAAATACTAAATCGTGCCTTATGGTCTGGGCAATCTCATCATATTCATCCTCTGTGGCAGATTCCACGTAAGATATAACCATGTTTAGAAGTTCTTCCATAGCTTCATCATTCCGGCGGTTTATCCGGATGCCATTCATTTTGATAAGGAATATCACGAAGGCAACCGTAAGAGTTCCTATTATAAAATAGCCATATAAAAGGGAACGCTTATCTGACTGGCTTAGATGCTTCTTAGAATCATCGTGTTCATCTCCAATCCAAAAGGCATCCCAGTTTTTCTTTATTCTTTCCCACACTCTATTCCCACTCCCCATTTCTTTATTGAATAACCGTATACCGTTAATCTATCACATTTTATCCACGCAGTCAACCGCACACCGTTAATATAGTGTCCTTAAACATCCTATACTTTCATTAACCGTACAAAGTTAGGAGGATTTTCATGACATATTCTGACGCTGTTATCAAAAGACTAACGGCATTATGCGCCGAACGGGATATCACTGTGAACAAATTAGCCACATTATCTGGAATTACACAATCTACGGTAGATAATTTGATGAAAGGAAAAACAAGAAATCCCAAACTAAAAACACTCCATAAACTGGCAATCGGTTTAGATATGACTGTATCTCAGCTATTGGATTTTCCTGAGATGAATGAAATAGCGTTTGATGATGAATAACGAGTCGTTAACGGTATACCATTAACTTTGAGCAAAAATTCCCCGTATACTCTATTTAATTCTTGAAGCAGGGAGAGGTCTTTATGACTTATTCAGATGTGATTATCTTGAGACTTACCAGATTATGTAAGGAACAAAATATTACTATAAACAAGTTGGCTACTTTGTCCGGGATTACTCAATCTACGGTTGAAAATATTATGTCCGGCAAAACAAAGAATCCCAAACTGAAAACACTCCATAAACTGGCAATCGGCTTAGGCATGACCGTATCTGAGTTATTAGATTTTCCTGAAATGAATGAAACTATCTTTGAAGATGAATAAAATACTATATAAAAAGCAGATGCTCGCTTCACATCTGCTTTTTATAATTAATTACACAGAACTATTTCAATCCTTGCCTATTATAAAATTGCTATAAAATCGTCCATACTTCTCTTTTTATTAATCGTTCTATTTTGTTACTACTTTATGTACCGTGCTCTTGCTAATCCCAAATTTTTTTGCTGTCTGCCTTACCGTAGCATTTTCCTCAATTATATAATTAGCGATATTAATAGCCCGTTCTTCTATGTACCCTTTCAACGAAATTCCCTCATACACTGTTTTTTTATAATGTATGAAGGAGCCGCCCCGGTTATGACACTGACATTGGGAGTGAACTAACACATCTGGCACTATTTCGGCAAAATCAGCCAAGTTTATATTGTGCTCAAGGGGAAATAAGGCTATAATGAAAAAAGGAAAAGGGTTCACAGGGAGGTTTAGAATGAAAAAACAAAAGAACGTAACAAATTCCAAAAAGAAAATCGCAGACGAAATCCTGCAGCAAATCGGCGGTAGCGTCATTTTCGTATTCTTGCTGATAGCGGCGGTAGCAGTCTGCATGGTAGGATGGCTGAGCATTTCCTCAAAGCAGACGGAGCTGATACAGGAATCCAATGCAGCGTCCAACCAGCTTACCGGGTTTTTAGAGCAGTACACCAAAAACGCGGAACAGCTGGCAGCCAACCCGGAAATCAAATCCGCCATGCTGGAAACAACCGCCGGCAAAAATTTTTACCAGGCGGAAACAATGGATACCATTATAGAGAACCTTATTGGTATTTCTGAAACTGATACGGAAAATGTCATGGCAGTCTGGGCTTCTGACTTAGACACCAGCTCCCTGGTACAGTCCGACGGCTTTGTCAGCGAAGAAGGCTGGGACATTACGGGGCGGGGATGGTATGGCTGTATTGAAACCAAGGCGCCTATCCTGACAGAGCCATATGTGGATTCTTCCACAGGGAAAATGATTTTAAGCGCAGCAGCCCCTGTTTTTGACGATGCTACCGGGGAAGTCCTTGGGGCAGTGGGGATGGACATTGCCCTCGACCATATGACAGCCATTATGGAGGAATACAAGATTGGCCGCAGCGGGTATATGCTGCTGATGTCTGAAAATGGCATTTTCCTCTACCACCCCCAAAGCGACATGATCCAAAAAAATATCACGGACGTAGATATTTCCCAAAATGTCATCCAGGCGGTAGAGTCAAAAAGCGATAAATTCCTGAAATACAAGACAGAAGGTACTACAAAATACGGTTCCTTGCAGCAGGCCGGGAATACCGGATACCTTGTGCTTAGCTGCCTGCCATTCTCGGAATATTATGCCACGCTGGCAGGAATGGCCCTTGCGCTGATCCTTATTTTTGCAGCCGGAACCGTGCTGATTGCAGTCAGCATACGGAAAAGTTCCGCCAAGTTGACAAAGCCCATTTTGGAACTGAATTATACGGCACAGCAGCTTGCTGCCGGGGACCTGGACGTCACGCTCCAGATTACCAGCGAAGATGAAATCGGGGAACTGGGGGGCTCTATCCAGAAAACCGTCAGCCGCCTGAAAGAGTATATCGTATACATAGATGAAACAGCGGAAGTGCTGGCGCAAATTGCAGAAGGAAAGCTAAGCATTGATTTAAAGCATGATTATGTCGGCGAATTCCAGAAAATAAAAACTGCGCTGCTCAATATTTCCGGCTCCATGAACAAGCTGATGTTAGGAATCAACGAAAGTTCCCAGCATGTATCCGTAGGAGCCTCGGAGCTTGCAAGCGCGTCCCAGGTCCTGGCAGAAGGGGCAGAAGAACAGGCTGCATCCATTGAGGAGCTTACGGCAACCACCATCACCGTTGCAGAACAGGTGGAAAACAGCCGGAAAGAAGCAGAAGCTTCTGCCAAAGCAACGGAACAGGCTGCTGTAATCATTGAGCAGAACCAGGAAAAAATGAAACAGATGATGGAAGCCATGGACAACATCCACGAAACGTCCCAGCAGGTAGTGGGAATTATCCAGACGATTGAGGAAATTGCATCCCAGACCAACCTGCTTTCCTTAAATGCTTCCATTGAAGCTGCCCGCGCAGGGGACGCCGGGAAAGGCTTTGCAGTAGTTGCGGACGAAATCGGGAAGCTGGCGTTAGAAAGCTCCGAAGCGGCAAATACCACAAAAGAGCTTATCAGCATTTCCATGGGTGAAATCCAGAAAGGGAACGACATTGCCGCCAGCGCCATGGAATCCCTGAAGGAATCTGTAAACGCCATCAGCCATGTCAATGGGCTGATACAGGAAACGGCTGAAAATGCAGCCGTCCAGGCGGAAAATATGAACCAGCTCCGGGCAGGGATTGAGGAGATGGCACACGGAATCCAAGACAATTCCGCAGCCTCCCAGGAAACTTCCGCTACGTCCCAGGAACTGGCTTCACAGGCAGAGGTTTTAAACCAGATGGTGCAGAAATTTGAACTTTGCTAATCCAGATTCGGATGCCAATAGGGTGCGCTGCACCCGCTCTATACCATATAGTGATATGCAAATCCATTTGCAATAGAACTATATGGTATGGGCGCTGCACCAAAGGTGCTTTTAATACCCTAATCACCATAAGCTTTTATCGCACTGCGGCGGATCTGAAAGCTGTCGCAAAGCGACCCGCCGCAGGCGGAGAATCCTGCAAAGCAGGATTCTTTGTTCTCTTATAGGAAATACCTTGCCACGCTAAAGCGTGAAAGTGTCTTTCCTATAAGACAAAAAATAATATGCGCAGGGTCTGCCCCAGCGAAGCGAGGGTACTCGCACAAGAGGTAAAATATTGCTTCGCAATTGTGCTCGGCGCGCAAAGTGTCCAAGCCCCTCATGATTGAGGGGTAGGGGAGTTGAAGTGGGCTTGCCCACTTTGTTCCATATCTTACAGCTTAAGCTTTGCAAATGCATCGGGAAATGCATTGTTGATAGGCTCCTTTGCCTCCTGCTTCATTTTGTTCATATATTTGGAAACATCTTTTTTGGAAACGCCCCCGCCGCTTTCTTTCTTACGTTTTTCAAAAGCAGAGAGTTTTTCCCGGTAGCCGCACACACAGGTAAAGCGCTGGCCGTCCCCTTCCCCCACTAATTCCATTTTTTTATGGCACTGGGGGCAGCGGGCATTGGTGGTTCTGGACAAGGTTTTCCGGTAGCCGCATTCCCGGTCCTGGCATACCAGCATCCGCCCATTTTTATGGTTGACTTCCAAAAGCAGCTTCCCGCAGTCCGGGCATTTTTTCCCAGTCAGGTTATCATGGCGGTAGGTTTTGGAAGAAGCGGCAATGTCTTTTACAATGTCTGCCGTATAGGAACGGATTTCCGCTTCAAAATCTTTTTTTCTGGCCTTCCCTTTGGCAATATCTGCCAACTGCTGTTCCCACCGGGCAGTCAGTTCCGGGGAAGTCAGTCCTTGGGGCGCAAGCTCCAGCACCTGCCTTCCCTTGGAGGTCAGGTGGATATATTTATCCTTCTTTTCTATCATAAAGCTGTTAAAAAGCTTTTCAATAATATCTGCACGGGTGGCAACCGTCCCTAAGCCGCCGGTTTCCCCAAGGGTTTTTTGCAGGCCTTTATCAGCATGTTCCATATATTTGGCAGGATTTTCCATGGCAGCCAAAAGGGTAGCTTCGGTAAAAGGCAGGGGCGGCTTGGTCTTTCCCTCTGTGATTTTTGTTTCCGTAAACATTATTTTCTGGCCCTTGGTAAATTCCGGGAGGTTCCCTTCCACCTCGTCTTTTCCGCCGGGGACAGTATTCCCGGGCAGTTCCTCATCTTCTTCCGGCAGGATTCCGGCTTCTGCCTGGATGCCTTTGATTTCCTGCCAGCCGGATTTCTTAATTACTTTCCCTTTTACAGAAAAGCGTTCCCCCTGGCAGAGCACCGTAACTTCCGTCTGCTGGTATTCACAGGGCGGCAGCAAGGCTGCGAGGAACCGGGAAATTACCAGTTCATAAATTTTGCGCTCCCCATACTCCAGCTCGCTGAGGCTGATGCCCTGTTCCGTGGGGATGATGGCGTGGTGGTCGGATACCTTTTTGTCATCTACAAAGGATTTGCCGCCTTTAATTGGGGATTTTAACAGCCTGCTGCACAAATTCCCGTAGCTCCCCACCCGGCAGGCCTTTACCCGCTCCGGCAAAGTGCCCACAATATCCTGCGTCAAATATCTGGAATCCGTCCTTGGGTATGTCACCACCTTATACCTTTCATAGAGATGCTGCATATAGTCCAGGGTCTGCTTGGCAGAAAAGCCAAACATCCGGTTAGCGTCCTGTTGGAGGGAAGTCAGGTCATAAAGCTGGGGAGCATAAGATTTCTGGTCTTTCGTCTTGATTTCCTCTACTGTCCCTGTGCTGTTCGTTACTTTTTCCTGTACCTTTTTTATGGTTTCCCCGGAAAATGTACTGGCGCTGTTGTCTCTGGATTTCCAGCTCCAAAGCACGCCGCTGCCTTTCGCCTTTAAGCCATAGTAAGCCTTGGGCCTGAACTCCTTAATTTGGCTCTCCCGCTTTGCAATCATGGCAAGGGTAGGGGTCTGGACCCGGCCACAGGAAAGCTGGGCATTATGTTTGACTGTCAGTGCACGGGTAGCGTTAAGCCCTACCAGCCAGTCGGCTTCCGCCCTTGCCACGGCTGCTTCATACAGCTTCTGGTACTCCCTTGCGTCTTTTAAATGGGAAAATCCCTGCCGGATTGCCTGGTCTGTCACCGAGGAAATCCACAGCCGCTTCATGGGCTTTTTCACCCCTGCTTTCTTGATAATCCAGCGGGCTACCAATTCCCCTTCCCTGCCTGCGTCTGTGGCAATGATAAGCTCCCCGATATCCTTCCGGTACATCTGGGCTTTTACCGTCTGGTACTGTTTGCCTGTTTTCTTGATGACTTGGATCTCCAAATGTTCCGGCAGCATGGGCAGGGTTTCCATCTTCCATGTTTTCCACTGTTCCCCGTAGCTTTCCGGGTCGGAGAGTTCTACCAGATGCCCCAGCGCCCAGGTCACTACATAGTCTTTGCCTTCCAGAAAGCCGCTGCCGCCTTTGCTGCAGCCCAATACACGGGCAATGTCCCGGCCTACGCTGGGCTTTTCTGCAATTACTAATGATTTCATTGTCTTTCCATTCCTTCCTGATGGTTCGGGACTACCAGATTTTTTTGATATCTTCCCGCCTTACCGCATATTGGATACAGAATTCTTCCAAATCTTTTTCGCCGCGGATAAACACGGCCTCCTCAAATTTCCCGGTTTCGTTATCCTGAAACCCTGCTACCTGCTCCCCTGTGCAGATGCTGGCACGGATGGTTGGCGTCTGTTTTTGGGGGTTATAGGGCTGCTGCTTTGTATGGGTTTTCTTCTTTTTTCCAAACATTTCCTTCCCTCCATTTAAAGCTTCCGGGTTCCCCGGCAGCCGGGAAAATTGCTGCAGCCGTAAAATTCCCCATATTTCCCCTTCCGTTTTACCATTTCCGCGCCGCACAGGGGGCAGAGGACGTCAGGCTGCGTCTTTCTGGTTTCTTCCAATAGTTTTCCCAGTTCTTCATAGCATTTCTGGTTCATGGTACAGTCCGCCAGTGCGCGGTGTGCCCCGGCTGTACTGATGCCAAAGTATTCCGACACATCGGACAGCCTGTGGTGGGAAAGCTGGGGAAGGAGCCTCCGCGACAGATACAGCGTGTCGACATAATCATTTTTCAGCTCTGCGCCAAGTGTTTCCATGGCTGCCTGACAAATGAAATTCAAGTCAAACGTATGTATGTTATGGCCTACCAGAATGTCATTTCCAATAAAATCCAAAAAGCCCTGGACAGCGTCCGCCATCTTGGGGGCTCCCTCTACCATTTCATCAGTAATCCCATTGACTGCAGTTGCAGCTTTGGGGATATGCATTTCCGGGTCTGCCAGCGTGGTGTACTCCCCTGCCGGCTGGTGGCTGCGTACACGGATAGCAGATATTTCTACAATCCTGTCCACCCCCTGGCGGACGCCTGTGGTTTCCAAATCGAATACCACATAGTCGCCAAGGTACTGGGACAGGCGTTTTCCTCTGTTCCCTATCATATTGTTTTCTCCCTTGCAGATACAATTTTCATGCTTTTTCCAGTATAACGAATTTTTCTGGATAATACAAACATTATTTGGTTTGAGTTTCCTCATTTCGCAATTCAAGGAAGTGTCTTTTCAATCCTGCTGCGGAAAAACTGGATAAACGGCCCGTTAAACATAGAATTAATCAGCGTCCCAAGCCCTACCACCTGAAAAATGGAGTTCCCAGACGCCGCACAGAAGGCAACGCCAATTGCCATTACCACCACATCTGAGCAGACCCTCCCATATTGGAAGGGGATTTTCCCCTTAGAGAATTTCTCAATAATAA
>CAMUHA010000101.1 GCA_947088515.1 uncultured bacterium | reverse complement strand
TTCTTCCGCATCGGTAGGTATTTTACAGGCTTTGTGCGTATCCGGTGCGGTCAGCTATTCCACAGCGATTCCTATTATAATGGGACAGAATGTAGGCGACTGTGTGGCAGCGCTGCTTTCCAGCGCAAGTGCGGGAAGGGCGGCAAAGAGAGCGGCTTTGGTTAACGTTTATTATAAAATTATTAAGACAGTGGCTTTTATGCTTATTTTTTATTCTTTGGATGCAGTGATACATTTTAGCTTTCTTGGAAGGCCTGCAAGCGCTCTTGGAGTAGCGGTGATACATACGGCATTTAATGTGGCGGCAGTGGTTTTCATGTATCCTTTTACCTGGGCGCTGGAGCGACTGGCATATCTTACAATCCCGGAACGGGGCGGGGAGATGCAGATACAGGAAACGACAAAGAAGGAAATACAGATATTGGATTCACGCTTCTTAAGCACGCCTGGTTTTGCGCTGGAACAATGCAGGAACGCTGCGGTTGATATGGCAAATTATGCCAGGGATGGTCTTTTTCTGGCTATGGGATTGTTTGAAAAATATGATAAAAAAGCAGCGGCTAAGGTGATAGAGCTGGAAGAACTGGTGGACCATTATGAGGATGAGCTGGGGTCTTATCTGGTTAAATTAAGCAGTAAGCATCTGACCACAAAGGACAGTCAGGAGCTTTCGGTCCTGCTTCACTGCATTGGCGATTTTGAAAGAATTTCGGACCATGCAATAAATATTATGGAATCAGCAAAAGAGATGAGTGAGAAAGAACTGCTGTTTTCCAAAAAGGCGAGGGAAGAATTGCTTGTTTTTACCGGGGCAGTAAAAGATATTGTCAATACCTGTATTCAGGTGTTTCAGGCAGAAGACCTTAAGCTGGCGGGTATGGTGGAGCCGTTAGAAGAGGTGATAGATTATTTAAATTCTGAGGTGAAAAAGCGCCATATCAAAAGGCTGCGAAAAGGGAAATGTACAATTGAAATGGGATTTGTGCTTTCAGATATAACCACCAATTATGAAAGGATATCAGACCATTGTTCCAATGTGGCTTTGTGCCTTCTGCAGCTGGAAGAAGAAAATTTTGAAACCCATGAATATCAGTTCAATCTGGCCAATAAGGAAAACCCGGCATTTATTGCGGAGGTGAAACGTCTAAGGGAACATTACCAGCTTCCCAAATAAAAACAACTTTAGGGTAAGCAATGATAAAAAATATTGTTTCATATGAATGAGTCCGTTTTATAGGACACTGCAAATGTTATTCTGGTATTAGATAAAAACGGGAATAAAAAGCAGTGCTGTGAAAAACAAAAATTTCACAGGCGGAAACGGAGGATTGAATATGAAAGGATATTTTGTAAGTAATGGATATATGGGGATGGTAGAGGGACATTACATGCTTTTTGCCAGCGAAGAAGACTATCTGGACTATCTGGAAGATTAATAAAGCCGGTGTATACTTTATTATATATAGGAGAGAAATAAAGGCAGGCGGCAGATGGTATATGGCATATGGGACACTGGAGGATTAGAAATGGCGAAACGATTAGATAGAAAATTTTTGAGCCAGCCTGCGGCACAGCTTGCGCCTTTGCTTTTAGGAAAACTTTTATGCAGAAGGACAGAAAACGGAATTTTAAAATACAGGATAATGGAAACAGAATGCTACTGCGGAGTAGAAGATACAGCGTGTCATGCCTGTAAGGGCAAAACAGACAGGACAAAGGTCTTATATGAAAAGGGCGGAACTGCATATATTTATCTTTGCTATGGCATGCACTCCCTGTTTAATGTGGTAAGTGGAAAGGAAGGGCAGCCAGAGGCGGTGTTAATCCGCGGCGTGACGGGATTTAACGGGCCGGGGAAATTAACCCGTGCCATGAAAATAGATAAAACACTGAATGAGGCCGACATGGTGGAATCTGACCAGCTGTGGCTGGAAGATGACGGTTGTCAGCCTGGATATGTTACGGCAAAAAGAGTTGGAATTGACTACGCCACAGAGGAATACAGAAATATGTTATGGCGTTTTATTGTAGAAGATGATAATTATAAACCGGCAAAATAAACAGACCAAAGGTTTTGCCGGGAGAGGATGGATAAAGCGACCGCATAGTTGTGGGAGAGAGGTTTGGGATGGAAATAATTTATGGAACAGGAAATCATGCAAAAATTTTATTTATGGAAAGGGCGCTTAAAGGCCTTCCTGTTGAAATTTCCAGTATCAGCCAGGTTGCTGCGGCAAGGAAAATTGCGCTTCCATGGTTAGAGGAGACAGGAAGTACGCCCCTGGAAAATGCAAGAATAAAAGCAGAAGCATATTATAAATTGTTGGGCAGTCCTGTATTTTCCTGTGACAGCGGGCTGTATTTATGGAATCATGAAACCGGTCAGCCCTTGCCAAAGGAAGAACAACCGGGTGTTTGTGTACGGGGAAGGATGGAAAAAAGGCGCAGTGACGATGATTTGCTTGCCATTTATACAGGACTGGTCAGAAAGTATGGTTTAATCCGTGCCCGATATATGAATGCTATTTGCCTGATATGGAATGAAGAGATACGGGCTGAGAGCATGGAGGAAGACCTGTGGGGGGAGGAGTTTTTGCTGACTGACAAACCTCATCCCAAAAGAGTGGAGGGATTTCCAATAGACAGTATTTCTATTGATATACGCACTGGAAAGTATTATTATGATATAAAAGACAATTCTCAGGATACATTGGCGGGCAATAAAGGTTTTTATAGATTTTTTAATTGTTTTCTTGAGCAATTATCTGACAAAAGGTAAGGAACAATTTTGTTTCTATGGATATTTCTACAGTCCGCAGAGCAGGAAAATGAACAGTTTTAATAACCGGTGTGGCATGAGATTAGAATCGTGCGGTAAATTACAACTGTTCACATAAATTGGCGTATTTTATACTGGAACAAAAGTTATTTTTGTAGAAGGGAAGAACGGAAGTATGCAGATGGATGTAGATGTTGAGAAGAAAGTAGAACAGATGGTTTCACATATGATGCTTGATATGGGTGTTCCTGCACATCTGAAGGGATACCGTTATGTGCGCACGGCTGTCCTTATGGCGGAAGAGGATATGAAGGTAGTGGGCAGTGTCACAAAGCTGCTATACCCGGAAATAGCCAAACTCTACAATACCACAGACGGTAAGGTAGAAAGAGCAATCCGAAATGCCATTGAGATTTCGTGGGAAAGAGGAAATAAGGAGACTTTTGAATACCTGTTTGGCTACTGTGCCGAGAGCGGTCAGGGCAGACCTACAAACAGTGAGTACATAGCGGCGATTGCGGATGTAGTAAGAATGCACAAAAATTCCGGCAAATGGGAGAAGATAAAGGAGCCTGATAGGGCAGTAGAGGAACAGGAAAAAACAACGGATGCCCGAAGAAGCGCCCAGAGAAAATGATGACTGCGAAGCAGGAAGAATTTGCTCTGAGGGAAAAGGCGCGGATGAGGGAAGGAGCGGAACTGGAATAGGAGGACACATGGACAAACCTGCAATTTGCGGAGGGATTCCGGTACGGAATAAGAAATTATATTATGGACATCAGTGTATTGATGAGGATGACATTGAAGCGGTAGCTAATGTTCTGCGCAGCGATGAAATTACCTGCGGACCGAAGATAGGAGAGCTGGAGAAGAAGCTCTGTCAGATTACAGGCGCCAAATATGCAGTGGTATGCAGCAATGGAACTGCTGCATTACATATGGCGGCTATGGCAGCAGGGCTTGGGGAAGGGGATGAAGCAATTACAACGCCCATTACCTTTGCTGCTTCTGCTAATTGCGCGCTTTATTGCGGCGCAAAGCCGGTTTTTGCGGACATTAATGAGGAAACATATAATATTGACCCGTCCCAGGTGGAGGCTCTTACTACTGAAAAAACCAAGGCAGTGATTGCAGTGGATTATACAGGACAATCGGTAGAGCTTGACAGGCTTCTGGCACATTGTCGCAAAAATGGCCTTGTGCTGATAGAGGATGGCGCCCATTCCATCGGAACCCGTTACAAAGACAGATGTAATGGCTCCATTGCGGATATGACAACGTTCAGCTTTCATCCGGTAAAGACAGTAACCAGTGGCGAAGGGGGAGCTGTTCTGACAAACAGTAAGGAATATTATGATAAACTGAAATTATACAGAACGCACGGAATTACGAAAGACCAGGGAGAGATGGAGCATAAGCCGGAAGGACCATGGTATTATGAGCAAATTTGTCTGGGACCGAATTACCGTTTGACAGATATACAGGCAGCTCTCTTAATTAGTCAGCTGGACAAGCTGCCCCGGTTTTCAAAAAGGCGGAAAGAAATAGTAAAAGCCTATGATGAAGCATTTTCCAGGTTGCCCCAGGTGGTTGTACAGAGGGAAATACCAGAATCGGATACCACAAGGCATCTGTATATTTTAAGGCTGAAACTGGAGAGGCTGCAGATTGGGAGAAAAGAATTTTTCGAAGCTATGTTTGCTGAAAATATTATATGTAATGTGCATTATATTCCCGTCTATTATTTCCCTTATTATGAAAAAATGGGGTATAAAAGAGGGCTGTGTCCCAAGGCGGAGAAGCTATATGAAGAGATGCTTACACTTCCTCTATATCCGGCTATGACAGACCAGGATGTGCAGGATGTGATAAATGCGGTAACAAAGCTTTCGCAATATTATGAAAAAAATTAGACATATTATAATAATATCAAGTTGCCGTTTGACAGATAAAATGGCTTTTAAGTCTAAGGGGGCAGGCTAAGCGGCTGCGTAACCGGATTAGAAAGGGAAAGTCTGATGAAGCTGAGTGTAATTGTGCCGGTTTATAATATGGCAGCTGAAAATAAACTTGTCTGGTGTCTTGATTCTCTGACCAGTCAGACCATAACGGATTATGAGATTATTGCAGTAGATGACTGCTCCACAGATAATTCTCTGGAGATACTATATGATTATGAACAGAAGTTTCCTGATAAGTTTAAGGTGATTGCTTCTCCAGTTAATAAAAAACAGGGAGGAGCCAAGAACCTGGGACTTGAAGTGGCTAAGGGGGACTGGATTGGATTTATAGACAGTGATGACTGGATTACCTCTGATTTTTATGAAAAGCTGCTAGCTCTTGCAGAAAAGACAGGGGCGGATATGGTGGGGTGCGATTATCATCTTACCAGTGAGCATAGCATGAAGATTGGACAGGTAGTGCGCAATAATAAACGGTCACAGACAGGCATCCTGACAAAAGAGAAATACCGGTCATTGATATTAGATAGCGGAAGCCTTGTGGTCAAGATATATAAAAGAAACATTATTTTGGATTACCCCAGTAGGTTCCCGGAAAATATTTTTTATGAAGACAATGCTATAAGTAATTCCTGGATGCTTCGGGCAAAACATTTCGAATACTTGGAAGAACCTCTTTACTACTATTATCAACATGATACTTCCACTGTCCACACGGTTACCACAGAACGATGTGAGGACCGGATGGAAGCTGCAAGGAGAATGATAAGGGAGGCGGAGCGGTCAGGCTATCTGGAGGAATATTATCCTGAAATTGAAAGCAGTTTTACTACTCTTTTTTATGTAAATACTCTTTTTTCATATATGGCGGGAGTGAAAAAAAAGAAGTATAAGTTTGTAAAAGAGCTTGGACAGGAAATGTGGGAAACGTTTCCCGGATTTATGGAGAATATTTATTTTAATGAGAGAGTGCATGAGGAGGAACAGAAGCTGATTCGTATGCACCGGAAGTCAACTCTTTATTTTATGGTATATTATCAACTGTTATGGGGATACAGAAAATTCAGAAAAAAATTTTTCTGACTGCAGAGAGAATAGAAAATACTGGTAACAGGCAGGGGGATTAGGATGAAAGCGGCGGTTATTGGTGCAGGCGATGAATCAATTCACACAATAAAAAAGGCACAAGAATATGGAATAGAGGTAATTGCTCTGGACGGAAATCCAAAGGCTGCCGGGCTTGAGGCAGCAGATAAGTTCCAGGTGGTGGATATATCGGATGAAAAGGCAGTAATAAATGCGCTTGGGAAGGAGAAGGCTGACTTTGTGCTGACAGCTCCTATTGGAAGATTCCTGACAACTGTAGGGGCTGTGAACGATGCTCTGCATCTTCCGGGAATAAGCCGGGAAATGGCTGCTTTATGTACCGATAAATTTGAATTCCACAAGAAATTGTATAAGGAAGGGCTGCGCAAATGCCATTGCTATAAGATTAAAAGGGATAAAATAATTGATGGGAGTGGAAACGCCATTTCTATGGAGAATGCAGGCAGTGGGAAACTGTCCCTTTCCTTTCCCGCAATTTTAAAACCGGAGTATGGTTCTGGGAGCCGGGGAATTTATATGCTGTCTGATGGTAAGCAATTAAAAGAGGCGCTTTTGGCAACATCAGGGGAAGCGTATGTGCTGGAAGAGTGTGTTTGCGGAGAAGAATATGGCGTGGACGGAGCTGTAGTTGAAGGTATTTTTTATCTGATACTGCTGCGACGGAAAAAAATTACGCCTCCCCCGGCAAGGCAGGCGGTTGGATATTTTTCGGCGCTGCCAGAGGATAGCTTTTTTGGTGAAGTCAGGGATTATATGAATGCAGTGGTCAGAAGTCTTGGGCTTGATGAGTGTCTGCTCCATGCAGACATTATGAAAACGGACCAGGGACCTTTTGCAATTGAACTTTCAGCAAGGCCTTCCGGACATTATCTTCATAATTTGTTTGCGCCGCTGTGCACAGGAGTTGACCCGGCAGAAGAGTATATCAGGCGCCGGATAGGGCTTTCCTTTAATTTCATTCCCCAAAGAACCCGTTCTATGCTGATTCATTATTTTGATATGCAGGGAAAAGTCGGCAAAGCGCCAGATGAAAAGCAAGTGGAGCAGGCGATAGATGCAAGGATTGAGGTATGGGAATGTCATTTGGAATATGGTGAGCAGTTAAGAGCTGTGTCGGATGGGCATTCTGTGATGGGCCGTGGGTATTTCGTGCTATCAGGAGGAAATGAGGAATGGCTTGACGGGCAGGCAGAGAAGGTTAAAAAGCTTTTTCATATGTATTAAGTGCATGTGTAAATTTAATTATATTGCAGACAACACATGCAATGTACGGAGGGAGAAGATTTAAAATTGAAAATTTTCAATTTGTAGATTTGGGAAGGAACAAGGTTATAAATATGATTTATCAGGTTTGTGATATTAGAAATGAAAATTCCCAGGAAGACGCCAGGCTGGTTTTGTATCTGCTTGATGCGCTGGAGGAATCTGGAATCTATGAAAGACCAGCGGTTATGGCGGAGCATACCAGTTTTTGTCAGACAGAGAAGCTGAAATTGTGGCTTTGCAGTTTGCTGCCATGGGATACCATGCTGCAGTTTTGCATTATTCAGTCAGCCCGGCGGTATTTCCAACATCGCTTTTGGAAGTAGGAAAGGCGGTATCGCTATTGCGGCAGAATGGGAAGAAGTGGAACATTGATACTGATAAAATTGTGGTTTTAGGGTTTTCGGCAGGCGGGCATCTGGCGGCAAGCTATGGTATGTTCTGGAGCGAGACATGGGTTTGTGAAAAACTTGGCATAAGCAGGGAAATGTTGCGTCCTGATGGGATGATATTATGTTATCCGGTAATCAGCTCTGGTGAATTTGCGCATGAAGAATCCTTTCGTAAGCTTCTCGGCAGTGAATATGAAGAAAAAAAAGAAAGTTTATCGCTGGAACATTATGTAAATGACAAAACGCCCAGAACATTTATCTGGCACACCTTTGAGGATACTTTGGTCCCTGTGCAAAATTCGCTGCTTCTGGTAAGCGAAATGGTGAGACAACATATACCTGTCGAATTTCATATGTTTGAAAAGGGCGGGCATGGGTTGGCGCTTGCAAACCGGATGACACAGATGGCAGGAGGAGAAGGTCAGGAAAGGTCAGCGGCAGAGTGGATAAGACTGGTGCATTTGTGGATGGAAAGATGGATTGGGCAGGTATGATGGACCTGTCCTTTTTGCTCCATAAGCTGACATACAAAGCGCGGCAGCTTATGGGTTAAATGAAAAAATACGGCAAATTTTCCTGTATATTTCGTGTCGTTTATTGACAAATGTTATAATGTAGGTATAATATTAGAGGTATCATGTGTTTGCATGGGGCGAACAGATGTATTTACCGATGAGACTTCTTTGCGTTGAAATGATAAAATTAGCGGTATGGTGTATTTGGGCTGTGCGCAGATTGTGGACTGGAAGCGCAGAACGGTCAAAGGGGACGCTGTATGATTAAGAACAAGTATAAAGATGATTATTCACGATTTACCCGGCTTACCGATAAGGGAAGGGTAGTGGAGGAGATTTGTTATACCGGAGATTATTACATCCTGCCATTTAATATGGAAAGGAAAAAAAAGACTAATTTGGTCAATGTAGGGTTTTCTATGCTTCTTTTGGGAATTTTAACAGCGGCAGGAATGGTCAATCAGGAGTCTTCAAGGACTTTTTGGATTGTATATCCATATATAATTATTTTCCTTCCGCTTGGTTATATGATTCTTGGGGCTGTCAGTTATCTGGGAGCGCCGCTGCGAATGCAGAAGGCCCATTATGAGACAGGGCTTGCGAGAATTAACCATTCCTTAAAGGGGACTATGGCGCTGTCGGCGGTTTGCGTGATACTTACCATTGTTTACATAATTCTGCACTTTGGTAGTGTCAGTTTGGGCAGGGAGTTTGCCTATATTTCTTTCCATTGCCTGTTTTTGTCAGTTGCTTTTTTATATGACAGGTATTATAACAGGACTTATGGAGGGGTGACTATAGAGAAAGCGCTGACAGAATAAAATTGGTTTTTTCTTCTGTATAAACTTTTATACAGAGGTGGAACATAAATTATTAAAGGAGGATATTTTTGTTATGAAACTCAAAACGAGAAACAGGATTCTTGCTGTTCTTCTTGCAGGAATCATGGTTGCAGGTTCTCTGACAGGGTGCGGCTCTAAAGATACAGGCACAGATACCAAGCCTGAGGCAGAAGAGAGTGCAGCGCCTGAGGCGGAAGGCGAACCGGCAGATGAAGAGACGGCAACAGATGAGGAGAAGCCGGCAGGGGCAAATGAAGACACTCCCCTTGTTGTTGCTAATGACGAAGTAAGCGAAAAGTTCAGCCCATTTTTTGGAGAGTCAGTACCAGACCAGAATATATGGCTGGTGACAACAGTTTCACTGCTGGACATAGACCGTAAAGGAGAAATCGTTTACAAGGGAATTGAAGGCGAGACAAGAGAATATAACGGCACAGATTATACTTACACAGGTATTGCGGATTGTGAAGTGACAGAAAACAGTGATGGTACAGTGTATTATGACTTTACCATTCGTGATGATGTGAAGTTTGCAGACGGCGAACCTTTGACAATTGATGACGTAATTTTTTCTTATTACGCATTTTTGGACCCGTCCTATGATGGAGCAAGTTCCCTGTATGCCCTTCCTATTGAAGGTCTGGCAGAATACAGAGGCGGTTCCACTGTTCTTTATGAACTGATGCTTGATAAGGGCGCTGAGAACACCGACTTTACTTATTATACAGAAGAAGACCAGAAGAAATTCTTTGAGACAGATTTCCCTGCAGCTGGAGAAGCATTTGCCAAGAGCATTTGCGATTACTGTATAGCAGCAGGTTATCAGGAAGAAGGCCTTGACGATGTGTCTAACGGTATGGTTAACTGGGGCTTTGCTACTTTAAATGAAGATGGTTCCATAACCGGAGCAGCAACAGAAACTACCTGGACACTTAAGGATGGCGATGCGCCTACACTTGCTGATTACTGGAATGAAATGGTAGTAAGCTATGACTATGATTATGCAACTTTGTCTGACACAGAAGCAGCAGATTCCGCTCTGTTTTCTTTCCTTGATGATAGCTATAAAGTAACAGTAGAAACAGGGGATTCTGTAGATTATATCAGTGGTATCCAGAAGACCGGTGACAATTCTGTCCGTGTGGTATTGACAGAAGTAAGCGCACCTGCTATTTATGACCTTGCAGTATATGTTTCACCATTGCATTACTATGGCGACCCTGCTCAGTACGATTATGACAATCATAAGTTCGGTTTCCCTAAGGGCGATCTTTCTTCCTTAAGAGAAAAAACAACAGCGCCTATGGGAGCAGGCCCTTATAAGTTTGTAAGCTATGAAAACAAGACTGTATATATGGAAGCCAATGAGAATTATTTTAAGGGAGCGCCAGTTACTAAATATCTGCAGTGGAAAACCACATCTGAAGCAGATAAGCTTCCTGGTGTTCTTAAGGGGACAGTAGATATTTCACAGCCTTCCATCTCCAAGGAAGTAATGGCACAGATTAAGGGTGAGAACAGCAATGGTGAGCTTGACGGCGACAAGGTGGCAGTTGACCTTGTAGACTATCAGGGATACGGCTATATTGGAATGAACTCCCAGCTGATGAAGGTTGGGGATGATGCGGCAAGTGAAGCATCCAAGAACTTCAGAAAAGCAATTGCAACTGTTATTGCGGTATACCGTGATGTGGTAATTGATTCCTATTATGGGGAAGCAGCTTCTGTTATTAACTATCCTGTTTCCAATACAAACTGGGCAGCGCCCCAGAAGTCAGATGCTGACTATAAAGTAGCGTTCTCCACAGATGTGGATGGAAATGACATTTATACAGATGGTATGACAGATGATGAGAAATATGCGGCAGCTCTTGAAGCAGCGCTTGGTTTCTTTGAGGCGGCAGGCTACACAGTAGCAGATGGAAAGATTACAGCAGCGCCTGCAGGCGGCAGAATGGATTGCACCTTAACCATTCCTGCAGATGGAAATGGAAATCATCCTTCCTTTGGTATTGTAACTGCAGCATCCGAAGCACTTAAGACCATTGGCTTTGAGATGGCAATCAATGACCTGTCCGATTCTTCCCAGCTGTGGGATGGTATTAACGGCGGAACCATTGATATCTGGTGTGCGGCATGGTCCACAGTTCCCGACCCGGATATGTTCCAGATTTATCACAGTGAAGGCGGAAGCGCTAAGAACTACAGAATTTACCAGAAAGAGTTGGATGACCTGGTAATGGAAGGACGCACCAGCACAGACCAGACATACCGTAAGGCTGTTTATAAGGAAGCGCTTGACTACATTGTAGATTATGCAGTTGAGATTCCGATTTACCAGAGACAGGAGTGTACAACATACAGCGCAGAACGTATTGACCTGGATAGCACAGTGAAAGACCCTACCTCTTTCTATACCTATCGTGCTGAAATTGAAAATATCGCAATGAAATAATAATTCTGATATTGAGTAATTTCTTTTACTGACACAGGTAAGAGGGGATTGTTATCCCCTCTTATCTATTATGTACATGGATGCAGGAGGAAAACAGACGGCAGAGCTGTCTGGGACGGCGCATGGATGTATAAGAAAACAGAGGTATTTCGCCAAAGAAAAGGGAAAGGCCTCTGGCGAAATGCCTCTGGAAGATAAAGTGTTTCCAAAACTGGCATGGGTGTGAATTGTAACGGCGGTGGTAAGGAGAAAAGAGGATGAAAAAATTTATATTAAAAAGAGTTTTAATCTCCATAGTCCTTTTGTTTTTTGTCTCTATGATTATTTATGGCATCATGCGCTGCATGCCTGCCTCTTTTGTGGAGACAAAGGCTATGGAG
>CAMUHA010000100.1 GCA_947088515.1 uncultured bacterium | reverse complement strand
GTATTTACATATACATCTGCCTGCCATTCCATCATGTCGATAAATTTGCTGTATACATCGTCGTAATCAAGAACATCACCTGCAACAGGACGGTATTTAGGTCCAACCTGTTTCTTGGTAACTTCGTCCACACCGCCATTTAATGCGTAAAGCAGACATTTTGCAAGGTTAGCTCTTGCTCCGAAGAACTGCATTTCTTTACCAATAACCATGGAAGATACACAACATGCGATACCATAGTCATCGCCGTGGGTTACTCTCATAAGGTCATCATTTTCATACTGGATAGAAGAGGTCTGGATAGACATTTTAGCACAGTATTTCTTCCAGTTTTCAGGAAGTCTTGTGGACCAGAGAACGGTTAAGTTGGGCTCAGGACTAGGTCCTAAGTTTGTTAATGTGTGAAGGTAACGGAAGCTCATCTTTGTTACCAGAGGACGTCCGTCAACGCCAACACCGCCTAAGGATTCAGTTACCCATACAGGGTCGCCGGCAAAAATCTGGTTGTATTCAGGTGTACGTGCGAATTTTACGCAGCGCAGTTTCATGATAAAGTGGTCTACAAATTCCTGGATTTCCTGCTCAGTAAATGTGCCATTTGCAAGGTCTCTTTCTGCATAGCAGTCAAGGAAGGTAGAAGTACGTCCAAGAGACATAGCAGCGCCGTTTTGTTCTTTTACGGAACATAAATATCCGAAGTAAGTAGCCTGGATTGCTTCTTTAACATTGGTAGCAGGTTTGGAAATATCACAACCATAGGAAGCAGCCATTTCTTTCATCATTTTAAGAGCAACCATCTGCTCGGAAAGTTCTTCACGGAGACGGATAACGTCATCAGTCATAACACGTCCTGTGGAGTCCTTCTGTGCCATTTTATCCTCAATCAGTCTGTCAATACCATACAGAGCAACACGTCTGTAATCGCCGATGATACGTCCACGTCCGTAAGCATCCGGAAGACCTGTGATGATATGCGCGGAACGGCATGCTCTCATTTCTGCGTTGTAAGCATCAAAGCATCCTGCATTGTGTGTTTTTCTGTGTGTTGAGAAAAATTCACTGATTTCAGGGTCTACTTCATAACCATTGTCAGCACATGCTTTTTCAGCCATTCTGATACCGCCGTAAGGCTGCAGGGAACGTTTGAAAGGCTTATCTGTCTGGAAACCAACAATTGTTTCCTTGGATTTGTCTAAGTAACCAGGACCATGGGATGTAATTGTGGATACAACCTTGGTATCCATATCAAGAACACCGCCTGCTTCACGTTCCTGTTTCTGCAGATCAAGAACCATCTGCCATAAATCCTTTGTGTTCTGTGTAGCTTCTGCTAAGAAGGATTCATCACCTTCATAAAGGTGATAATTTCTCTGAATGAAATCACGTACGTTAACTTCATTTTCCCACTTGCCGCCTACAAAATCTTTCCATTCTGATCTCATTTTGCGTAAGCCTCCTAAATAAAATTAATTGTTTATATCTGCATAAAATTTATGCTTTTACCGTACTTTCATTATATGGTACAAAGTCATTTCCAGTCAAGGCAAAGAGTGTATTTTTTTATGAACAAAGTACGGATTTTAGGGAATTTTTATAATTTTTTTGTAAATAGTGTGAAAAGTTTTCTGGAATGTCACAAACTCCTTTTGGGAATGGTTATATAGGGTATGGACAAAGCTGAAAGCAAAAGGAGAAGAACATTATGAAGAACAAAAGAATAGCGGTGGTTTTGCTGTGCGCCATTATAGTGCAGGCAGGATGCGGAAGGCAGGAGACAAAGGAGGATATAGAGCTGGTGACGGTATTGGAGGAACCGGTCATACAGGAAAAAGAGATGCAAAACGAGGGGCTGTCCAGTGGTCCGGCCTCCAGCTGGGAAGAGAGCAAAGAAAGCGCCGGGGTGGGTCCGGTGGCAATGGAAATGGGTCCGGAAAACCTGAGAGGAAAAGAAGGAGAACTGGTTATTACACTGCATGATTTCCAGATGTATGATACACCAAAGGCGGCAGGTGTCTCTTTAGACAAATTGTATACAATAGACGCACAGTATTATGCGGACAGAAGTAAATTTTTTCTGGTCCAGGCAGATATCCAAAATACAGATTATCCCGGAGATGAAGGGGACGGACGTATGAATGTATCATTTCTTACCATTGTTCCGGCAAAGGAGGAAGAGAAAGAGGCAATGGAGTGGGAAGGTTCCCTGCCGGTGTATTTGTCTGAACCAGGAACAGGAGAGACGGATTTTTATTATGTGGAGATACCAAAGGGGGAAACAAAGACAGTGGCTCTTGGGTACTATGTTCCTGTTAAAGATATTGAGGAACTATGTTCACGGTGTATAATATCAATAAGCGGCAGCTATGATGAGGGTTATACGTTTGAGCTTGGGTTATCTAAGGAGCAGTAAATGGGACGGGCAGTGTATGACAAAAAAATGCGGTTGGAATTTATTGAAAAATGTTATCAATTATACGAACAAAAAATGTACCAGGCAGCTTTTGGCATTCTGCACGATTCCGGCTGCGCGGAGGATGCCGTTCAGGAAGCTTTTTTAAAATTAATGAAAGGACAGGTATACTTTGGAAATGCGGAATCAGAGGACTGCAAAAGATATATCATAACCGTTATTAAGCATTCCGCCATTGACCTGTATAATAAGAAAAAAAAGGAACAGGAAATTCTTTGTTTTTTGGACGGGGATATTGATGGGGATTCGAAAGGGGAAGCGCCAAAAGAGAGAGGCAGGGAAGAGGAAGAAGAACTGAAAACGTTGATTTTAGGTCTGCGTCCTAAGTATTATGATGTGGTTGAGGCGCTGGCGTTAAAAAATCTGTCAGTAAAAGAGACTTCAAGAAGACTTGGAATATCAGAAGCAAATGTAAGAAAAAGATTTGAACGGGCCAAGAAAATGTTAAAAGTTGCCTGGGTAAAGGCGCCTGATGGGGAGGATAAATATTATGGAAAAGAGAGAAAAAGATAAAGACCCAGGGCAGATTTTTATTTCTGTGGAAGCGTTTGATGCCCTTGAGTGTACGCATGAATTTTCAGAAGAATACAAGAAAAATAAAAAGAAAATGCTGAAACAATACCGCAAAAGCCTTTACCGGACGGTAAGAGGAAAGATGATAAAAGCGGCAGCTCTGCTGGTGGTGGCAGCTCCGGTTATAGTAAGCGTTGCGGCAAACAGTGAAATTTTTTCACGGATATGGGGTACTTTGGGAAGGGAAAATATAGAGCCTCATGAGGAGGTGTTTAGGGATGAAGAAAAGGGAATATCGTACACCGTGTCATATCCGGCAAGGGAGTACACGGATGAGGCGCTGGATAAGGCGGATGAATTGATTGACGGCTCTGTGCCTTATGAACCGCTTGTAAAGGAAATTGGGGATACAAAGCTTACGATTCTTACAGCTGTTTATGATGGAAATGCAGCAGTTGTGGCTTTTACTCTTGAAAGGAAGGGAGGGGTCGATGCGCTTACATATAGTCAGCTGGATAATGAAAGCAAAGGCGCCTGGTTCTCTGATAATGCGCCTTTCTGGTTCCGGTTTGCAGACTGCTATGAGAATATATTTGTGGATCTTGATAAATCCACGAAGGACATGCTTTACTGCTATGACTATATGGTAATTGGTTCGTCATTTACAGAAGAAAAGGGAATAACGATGGAAATATATCAAAGAAGTGGCAGCAAGAAAGGAGAGGAACAAAGGGATGCACTTTTCGTCCCTATCCAGGGGAGGGTAAAAAGCGCAGAGTATATAAATGCAGAAGGAGGAAGGGCAATTCTTTCACCTATATCCTTAAAGATAGACATGAACACAGGACTCGGCCTGTCACAGGAGGAGATATATGACCCCTGGCACATTTATTATGTGTCAGTAAACTATAAGGATGGAACAGACTATATTGTCCATGAACATGAGATGGAGGGCATTCATTCCTGCAGGGTTGAGATGGAAAATACAGGATATGCCTGCGGGATAGCTGATAGTGTCGTTTTTGTGTTCAATCGTCTGACAGATATTGGAGAGGTGAAGTCGGTTACTGTAAATAAAACTGTATATACGCTGAAAAGTGAATAAACGCTGCCATAAGGTCAAAGAGATTTTTTAAAACATCGTACCAGGAAGGTTTAGTCTTGCCAGAGTGCGGGCAAAGTATTATACTGAAAGCGTTGCAGGCTGTATCAGAAAGGCCGGCAGTAATACAAATGCTTATGGTTAAAGGAGGTTATAGAATATGGCACAGATTAGTAAGGATATGACAATTGGCGAGATTTTAAGAGCCAACCCGGATGTGGCTCCTGTTTTAATGGAAGCAGGAATGCACTGTCTTGGATGTCCGTCCGCACAGGCGGAAAGTCTCGAAGAGGCTGCTATAGTTCACGGAATGGATATCAATGATTTAATGGCTAAAATTGAAGCATTATAAGTGAAAGAAAATTTGAGAATCTGAAAACCGGGCGCTCCGTTTGGGAGACGCCCGGTTTGTTATTGGTGCGCAGGCCCGGCGCACGGATTACCTACTTTTATTTAGCTGCTTAATCACAAGAAGCGTGCCCAAAAGAAGTAAGATGCCAATGGGAAGCGGCGCCCACGGGTTTTGGGCAATACCGGCTATTAAGTATGTGACAAAGGAAACGGCAGCAGCCACCAGTGCATAGGGAAGCTGGGTGGTTACATGGTTTACATGGTTACACTGTGCTCCGGCGCTTGCCATGATGGTAGTGTCTGAAATGGGAGAACAATGGTCGCCGCATACAGCTCCTGCCATACATGCTGAAATGGAGATAATCATAAGCTGCGGGTTTGAATTTTCAAAAACAGCTACCACAATCGGAATAAGAATGCCAAAGGTTCCCCATGAGGTTCCTGTGGAAAAAGCAAGGAAGCATCCTACAAGGAAAATGATGGCCGGAAGGAAGACCATAAGCCCTCTGGCGCTTTGCTCCATGGCAGATGCCACAAATTCGGCAGCCCCCAGGCTGTCTGTCATAGCCTTTAAGGTCCATGCAAAGGTCAGAATTAAAATTGCGGGAACCATTGCCTTAAATCCGGAGGGCAGACAATCCATACATTCGTTAAAAGTAAGTACTTTTCTTATCAGATAAATAACGATGGTAAGAATCATCGCAAAAATGCTGCCAAGGGCAAGACCCACAGAAGCGTCAGAATTTGAAAAAGCGGTGACAAAGTTTTCGCCTGAAAAAAAGCCGCCAGTATAAATCATTCCCATCACGCAGCAGAAAATCAGAACGATAATAGGAATAACCAGGTCAATCACTTTCCCTTTTGCATTTGCGGGAGCAGCCTCTTCGTTTGCAGAAGCGCTGCCAGAGGTAAAAAGGTCCCCTTTCAGGGCATTGGCCTCATGGGTGCGCATTGCTCCAAAATCAATATTCAGCAGAATAACGGCAATCATCATTATAAGGGTGAGCAGGGCATAATAGTTATAGGGAATGGCTCTGATGAAGATGGAAAAACCGTCTTCACCCTCCACAAAACCGGAAACAGCCGCTGCCCAGGACGATATAGGGGCGATAATGCACACAGGGGCGGCTGTGGCGTCAATTAAATAGGCAAGTTTCGCACGGGAAACCTTATGCTGGTCAGTGACAGGTTTCATGACACTGCCTACAGTGAGACAGTTAAAATAATCATCAATGAAGATAAGCACGCCAAGCGCAACGGTGGCAAGCTGAGCGCCGGCCCGTGTTTTAATTTTTTCTTTGGCAAACTGTCCAAATGCAGCAGAACCGCCAGCCCGGTTCATCAGGCTGACCATTGCCCCTAATATGACAAGGAATATCAGAATGCCCACATTGTAGCTGTCAGAAAGAACTGACACAAAACCATCGTTAAATATGTGAAGGATAGTGCCTTCAAAAGAAAATCCGGAAAAGAACAGTCCGCCTACCAGTATACCGATAAACAGAGAACTGAAAACTTCCTTGGTAATCAGTGCAAGAACGATAGCGACAACAGGCGGAACCAGCGCCCAGAAGGTGGCATACATGGACGGCAATGGAGTTTCTTCTCCGGCTGCAAAAGCCGTCATAGGCATCAGCAGAGCGCACAGTGACAGAACAAAAGCGCCTGTAATCAGCCTGCGGTTTATTTTTTTCATATCTCAAACCCCTTTCTTTAAATGTGTCTGCAAATATTTTTACAGACATATTTTAGTGTAATAAGCAATTCATTTTAGCATTCTAAGTGACAAAAACCAAGTTTTTTTGACGGTTAACAGAATAATGGGCAAGTTGTGCAATTGATAAAGGACGTAATTGGCAAATAATGCGGCGTTTGAAGGGATGAAGATGGAAAATGGGCGCAAAAAACCGCCTCAAGGCCGGAACCTTTGGCGGTCTGATGTGCTGTAAGTTTTGTATGACGGCTTTGCCGCAGCGGACGATAGTTACAGACCCGCGAAAATTAGATACAGGATAAGGACTGCAGGGCAGAATTTTTAACAATTGGTTCAAAGTGCTCTTCCAGATATGCTTCAGAAGCCGGTACAGATTTAATGATGGCGCCATATTCGGAAAGAACGTTGCAGACCTTATTAAATTCAACAGGTGTATGTGTGCTTTTGGAAAGCGCCAGAAGATAGGAACCATCCTTCTGTTTGTATAAGGAGTTCGCTCCACTGTAAAAACTGGACAAAACATGGGCAGAACCAATTACTTCACGGAGACTGCCAAAAGAATAAATTCTGGTTAATTCTGCAGAAGCAACATCAGTAAGTTTTTTCTGCAGAGCATTTTTAAAGGACTGTTTGGTCTCTGCTGCTGCGCCTGCATTAACGGCATCAGCCTGTGTATTTTCTTCGGAAACAGAGCTTCCGGTTTTGCCGTTTTGGATTTTCTTAAACAAGTCAAGAACATCATCGGCGCCTTCCGCTAAAGTATCAAGAACATCATCTAAAGTATTGTCTTCCTCATGGACAGAAGGGGCAAACTTTGAAAAACGGGTGTCCAGTTCGTCAGGGTCTTCCACTTTGGTAATAATCAGGACGATACACTCGGAATTTAAAGGAATCGCTTCTATCATTAAAGGAATATCTTCCGCTTCAAATCCAAATTCAAAGGATGCCTGCTGCATCATATCGCGGAATAAATCTTTAGCTTTTTCGGTACCGTAAGCAAGTTCGCTGAGCTTAAGCTCTCTGTCCGCTAAGTCTTCTCTGGTAAGGGTACAGCGAATCTGATGATCGTTTACTTTTTCAATTTTCATAATTTTATCACATCCTTACTATTAAGATACTGTTATCCTGTTGTTTGGTGACATTTTAAATCACTTAAAAGTATATTATACTTTGTGCGAAATTAAGTCAATAGGGCAGAAAAACAGTTTAAAAAAAATTTATAAAATAGCTGTATCTGACTGATTTATAATGTATTTGTAAAAAATATATAAAAAAAGGAAAATAGCGCTTGCAAAATTTGGTAATAAACACTATAATCATACTTGTGAGATGCTTCCGGATAAATTTTGTATCAGAAGGAGGCATGATGTTTAAAGTTTTTTTATGAATCTAAGCAAATTTAATCAGAAGAGCCAGTCGGGACATCCTGTATTTGGGGTGCGGTATGGTTCGTCTACTCCCTTCGGGCCGGATGGCCTCGTTAATCAGTTTATTCTAAATTTTTCCAGATATTATTAAGAGAGAAGGGAAGTCTTACAGGCTTTGTGCCTGTCGCGAATATTTCTATGGATTTTCATCTGTTATAATTCACCCTATTGGAAGTTCGCAGCGGTAGTTTTTTAGATACGTATCCGGCATCTTACCTGTTTTTATTATCGTCATTAAAAGGAAAACTATAATCAGTTTTGGGATTAATTTATCTCTCTGGCATGACATATCACGTAATCCTTTTGGAATTTGTCAGGAAATGTAATCCGGAACAGATGGGAGAAACTATGGCTTTAAATTTGAAAATTGAGGAATCCGCTTTGCTTAGGCTCCAGCTCGAAAAGCTGGAAGGTGAAGGCATTAAGCTGTACTTAGATGGCGCTCCGTCCACTACGGATTATATTGTGAAAAGCTGCATAAATGAAGATACAGTATATATGCCTGATTATGTGACTGATGAAAGCGGAAAAGTGAAGGAAATCAGATATGACAGAATTTCCTCCAGGTAATTGCCGCCTGTCTATACGCGTATAAGGAGGCCGGAAGGTTTAAATGACAGAAAACCCCTTATAATGATAAAAATGTGATTAAAGTTTTCTGGCCTTCCCCAAAGCGTTGACTGCCTGGGAACAAGGGCAGATAAGCAAATTGTTATAAAAAGTCAAAATTGGTAATGACGGTATAGGAATAGTCTGCTATAATATAGGACGATTGGAGGTTAAAGGATAAAGATGAAGAAAAAAATAATACCAGCGCTTATTGCCATCGTCCTTATTATAGTGGTGGCAGGCGTAAGTTTTGGTGGAAAGCTTCTGGAGAAATATTCTTATACGAAAGAACGTGCCGATTTATCCGCTTACTTTAACATGGCAGGGGAGACGGATGTGGCAATTATGCTGCAGGATGAATTGATTGAAGAGCGCGCCCGGATGTTTGACGGCGTTTATTATTTAGATTTAAACACGGTCCATAAGTATTTTAACGACCGTTTTTATGAAGATAAAGGAGAGGGACTGCTGCTTTATACAGTGCCTGACGATATTATCAGAAATGTAATAGGAAGCAGTCAGGTAAGTGATAAAAATGGGGAGAAGGCTTATGAGTATATTCCTGCCCGGTACGAGGGGGAAACTTTGTATATTGCTATAGATTATGTTAAGCAGTATGCAAATTTTTCCTATGAAGGATTTGCCGGCCCTGCCCGGCTGCAGATTTATAATGAGTGGCCGGAGCGGAAAACAGCAGAGATTAAAAAGGACACAGCGGTAAGAGTCTTAGGCGGGGTAAAGAGCGAAATCCTTAAGGATGTCTATACAGGGGACAAGGTTTTTGTTTTGGAAGAGATGGAAAACTGGAGCAAGGTTAAGACAGAGGATTCGATTGTCGGATATGTGGAAAATAAAAGGCTTGGAGAAATAAAGTCAGAGCTTCCAATACCAGTAACCGACTACACAGAACCAGAGTATACAAGCCTGACCAGGGATTATAAAATCAATCTGGGGTGGCATGTGGTGTCAGGAATTGGGGGAAATGATACTTTTGACGCCATGACGGCAAATACAAAAGGGCTGAATGTTATTTCTCCCACTTGGTTTAAAATCAGTGATAATGAAGGCAATTTTACCAGTTTTGCAAGTCAGGAATATGTAAACAAGGCCCACAACAAGGGACTTGAGGTTTGGGCGCTTGTGGAGAATATAGAGTATAAGGACAGCATAGATATGTATACACTGCTTTCCTCCACAACAAAAAGGGCAAAGCTGATAGACGGGCTGGTTGGTACGGCGCTTGCCTATAATATTGACGGAATTAATGTGGACTTTGAGCAGATAAGTATGGACTGCGGAGCGCATTATATTCAGTTTATCAGAGAATTGTCAATTCCCTGTCGGGCAAATGGAATTGTCCTTTCTGTGGACAACTATGTGCCTACAGGATATACAGACCATTATGACAGGGCGGAACAGGGGGTAGTGGCTGACTATGTAATTATTATGGGATATGATGAACATTATGCCGGAAGCCCGGAAGCCGGAAGTGTTGCTTCCATTGATTTTGTTGAGGACGGAATTGCGAAAACAGTAGAACAGGCGCCTCCCAATAAGGTAATTAATGCCATTCCCTTTTATACAAGAATCTGGGAGACAAAGGACGGACAGATCAGCAGTCAGGCAGTGGGAATGGATGCAGCAGAAGAATACGTAAGGGCTCATAACATTCTGGTGGAGTGGGACGAGACCACCTGCCAGAACTATGGGGAGTATACGGAAAATGGTGTCCGCGTCCAGGTCTGGCTGGAGGACGAAGAATCTATCCGTGTAAAGCTTAATATTATGGATAAATATGGAATTGCAGGTGTGGCAAGCTGGAGGCTTGGTTTCGAAAAGCCAGTTATCTGGGATGAAATTGGTGTATATATGGGAAGGTAAAATTGAGATAAGCTGTGGGGTATACCCACAGCTTATTTTTCATACATTTAAGTTGAAGATTAGTATTAGTTGAGGGCACGGTGTGACAGAAGGGCAAAACAGAATCTTAAAGCTGGTAATGGTAGGAATTTTATTGTTTTCCATGTTTGTGGTGGCTAGAGAGGGCGCTGTTTATGTGAGCAGCGTGCAGGTTGAAAAGGAGAAAGAAATATGTATTGTAATTGATGCGGGACATGGAGGGGCGGATCCGGGCAAAGTGGGCGTCAATGACCAGCTTGAGAAAGACATAAATTTAAAGATTGCCCAAAAGCTGAAACAGTTTTTGCAGTCAGAGGGGATTAAGGTAGTGATGACAAGAGAGGGGGAAGAAGGACTTTACGATGAAGGCGCTTCCAACAAAAAGGTACAGGATATGAAAAGAAGATTAGAAGTAATAGAATCTGCAGACCCTGTACTGGTGGTAAGTATCCATCAAAACAGCTATCATGAAGAATATGTGAAGGGCGCTCAGGTTTTTTATTATACGACCAGCGAGAAAAGCAGATTGTTAGCAGAAACACTCCAGGAGCAGCTCCGTCTTTTTGACCCTGAAAATAAAAGGGAGGCAAAGGGAAATGACAGTTACTTCCTTTTAAAAAAGACAGCAAAGCCTATTGTGATTGTGGAGTATTGTGTTTCAGACAGACAAACCGGTTTGTAGTTACAATCTTTTGTATATTATTCATTTTTCGATAGGAATGCTGATTTTTAGGCATTCCTATTGTACATTTCATCAAATAAATCCTTTGACTTCCAAGTGATTTCAATGGAATCAGGGGAATTTACGACGACTTTGCTTACAAATAGATCAACGGCGTTCTGAGTTAGAGTTTCCAGTCTGGTTATCTCCAGCAGCGACTCTGACTCAGTTTTTTTCTGCGCAGATTCTATGGCATATAACTTTTCTTCTATTTCACTCCTTTCCGAGTCAAGTTCATCGTTTGCAGATGATATGGCATTTTTTTGTTTGACAAATTGTTCCCGGCTCATGTGCCCTGTTCTGTATTCTTCATATAGGCGGGGAACTTTTCCTTTATTTTGCTCTAGCAGCCGTGAAATTGTCCGCAACCTGCTTTGGAGTTTTTCCTTGTCCGACTTTGGGAGAGGCATCTGCCTGTCCAAAATAAGCTGAACCTGAACCTGCAGCGGACGTAGCACTTGTTCCTTTAGCACTTCATCTTTTATGGAATGAAGATTACATGTACCCCCACCTGAAGGTCTTGCATGAGGGCAATAATAAATCGCATCAATACGGGAATGGCGCGTATGGACTTCATGCTTCAGCCTGCATCCACAATGGCCGCAGAAAATCTTCTGGTAAAACAGATTTTCATTCTTTTTCCGGTTATCAGTACGAACAGTCTTGCGATTACGGATAATTGCAGCTGCCTGAAGGAATGTATCCCGGTCAATAATTGCTTCATGGGTATCCCTGACAACTACATGGTCTTCCGTTTTCTGCCGCTTGAACTTTCGGCTGCCTACTCCTTTTACCTGAATGCGGTTGTTGACAGTCGCTCCCGTCATGGTTTCATCCTGAAGGATTTTTGTGACCTGTACAGGCTTCCAAATTTGGGACATCAGTTGATCTTCAGTGAAACCGCCGCATTGAAAGCCATAAAGTTTGTGTAACCTCT
>CAMUHA010000099.1 GCA_947088515.1 uncultured bacterium | reverse complement strand
ATAATTTAGTACTGAAATATCCCTTTTCCCCTCATTTGCTTCGTAAGAAGCCAGCCTGGTCATAAGGATGACCTTTTCTTCATTTATCATATTTACACTCCTGCAAATTACAGGTCCAGCCTGCAGTTCTGCATCTATCCGCAGCCTGGAAATTTTCTTCCAGGCTATGTACCTTTCTTATTACTAAAATTTTTGCTGGCATTTCCTTATTAAGGCTATATGTCAACTTAAAGGAAACGCATTTTATCACGTTCACTCTTTTTGGTTTTATTCTCCTGTTCCTTCGGTTTACTGGGCGCTATGGCATGTTTAAATTCTTTTGTCATTTCCATCTTACATTTATCACAAAAGCGTCCTGCCTGAATCATCGCCCCACAACTTTCGCAAGGGAGTCTTATTGGTGAATCATCTGCAAACTGAAGTCTCTCTTCACGAATCCACTGTCTGATTTGCGTTGTTTCGACATCGCAGGCTTCCGAAACTTCCGTTATATCCGCTCCGTGATTATCCTGCACATATTTTTTTACTTCCTGAAACTTAACCTCCTGCGCCTCTTTGCATCGCGGACAAACGATAGGTCCCATAACATAGTTGAATATTCTCCCGCATTTTCTACAATTACGTACATTCATAATCATACCTCCTGCACTTTATATAATTAAATTCCTCTTCCAATTGTCAATGCCATAAAATATACTTTGTTAATCCCTGATTCTCTTAACACCTTTGTCATTTCGTCAATCGTACTGCCTGTAGTATATATATCATCTATTATTACAATCGTCTTTAATTTTACATCATTTTGGTTCATTTTGAAAGCCCTTTTCAAATTATTTTGTCTTTCCTGATAACTCTGTTTTTTTAGGGGGCTGGTTTTTTTTACACGCCGTATAAGCTTTGTATTTACTGGAACTTTTGACCATCTTGACAGCTCCCTGGCTATCAGCTCCGCCTGATTATACCCCCGCTTCCTTTTTCTGGCAGGATGGATGGGAACTGGCACCAATGCGTCCGGTTGGAGCATCCGAAGCCATGCTCCCTTTTTTTCAAACAATTCTTTTCCATAAAACAAAGCGTATTCCATCCGTCCTGTGTTTTTAAAACGGAAAACAGAATCAGCCATGCTTCCATAATCATACAATGCTGTTCCCTGTGTATAAAAATGTTTCTTTTTTTCGCAATCGCCACAATATTCTCTTTCTTCTTTTTTAAGCTGTTTCCCACATTTCATACAGCAAGGTTCTTTTATATATATAATTTTATCCCGGCAGGCTGGGCATACTGCGCTTTCCAGTTGCCCTACAATATTGTCGCAGACCACACACCGCCTTGGAAATAGTAAATCTAATATCTTTTGTTTTATGGACATTCAGCCTCCAAATCTCTGTATTTCTTTTATTCTGTCATCCAGACTTGTAAAACGCTTATGCTGCCTTTCATTCTGAATCATTTCCTGTACTGTTACATGACTTCCCAAAATCGTGACACATTTTTTTGCACGGGTCACAGCTGTATATAAAAGATTTCTGTTGAAAAGCATCTTTGGCCCTGATAGCAGTGGCATCAGCACTGCCGGATATTCACTTCCCTGGGATTTGTGTATCGTCACCGCATAGGCAAGCTCAATTTCTTCCAGACTGGAAAAGGAATATTCAATCCTTTTGTGTTCATCAAATTCTACCGTCAACGTCTGGGCTGCCTCATCAATCTCCCGGACAATGCCCATATCTCCATTAAATACCCCCATTCCTTTATCTATTGGTATGCCATATTTACTTACAATTTCCCAGGGAATCTGATAATTATTTTTTATTTGCATTACCTTATCCCCCACACGGAAAAGCCTTTCTCCCAAACAATATTCATTTTTCCCCTCCTCTGGGGGATTCAGATACTGCTGGAGAATTCCATTTAAAGTTTCCACTCCCAGACTGCCTTTTCTCATAGGCGTAAGCACCTGAATATCGTAGGGCTTTGCATTTACATAAGGCGGAAGTTTTTCTCTAATCAGCTGTATCATATGTTTATATATGACATTAACATCCTTACGCTCCAAAAAAAAGAAATCCCGGCTTTTATTATTCAGTTCAATATTTTCCCCTCTGTTTATTTTATGTGCATTGACTACAATGTCGCTTTCCCCTGCCTGCCTGAAAATCCTCTTCAGCATTACGACCGGAAATGCGCCGCTTTTAATCAGGTCCTGCAAAACCTGCCCTGGTCCCACGCTGGGTAGCTGGTCCACGTCTCCCACCATTATTAATCTGGTTCCCACGCTAACTGCACAGAGAAGCGCCTTAAAAAGATAAATATCTACCATGGACATTTCATCTATTATTATAACGTCCGCTTCCAGCGGATTTTCTTCATTTCTTTCAAATTGCGCCTTTTTTTCTTCTTCCACTGCTCCATTTATTTCCAAAAGCCTGTGGATTGTACGTGCCTCATAACCTGTTGCTTCTGTCATACGCTTTGCCGCTCTGCCTGTTGGAGCTGCAAGAAGAATATCCATTTCTTCCGCTTCAAAATAACGGATAATTGTATTTATTGTTGTGGTCTTTCCAGTACCCGGCCCGCCAGACAAAATCATAAGACCGGATTTTACACATTGAAGCACTGCCTTTTTTTGAAGCTCGTCCAATTTTATTTTTTGCTCTTTCTCCAGAACTCCTAAGAGTCTTTTCACCTTTTCTTCCTCTGCCGGAAGCAATTCTTCCTCCAGGGTAAGATTAAGGTCATGGAGCATTCTGGCGCAGTTTAGCTCCGCATAATAATAGGAAGAAGCATATACTCTCTTTTCTTCCTCCGCTGTTTTAATCACAAGCCGTTTGTCCATAGCCAGATTTCCCAGCTGGGAGGATATTGTTTCTGGCGCAAGCCCCAAAAGCTCCGCCGTACGTTCTCTTAGCAAATCATCCGGCAGATAGATATGGCCTTCTGCCGCTGCCTGCTGTAATATGTATAAAATCCCACTCCGTATGCGGAAGTCGGAATCTGTATGTATCCCTATTTTAGATGCTATCTCATCTGCTGTCTTAAATCCCACCCCTTCAATGTCGTCTGCAAGCCGATAAGGATTTTCTTTCATGATTCCATAAAGTTCCATACCATACTTTTTATAAATCTTTATCGCAAGAGTATTAGAAATGCCGTATTTCTGCAAAAATACAAAAGCTTCCCGCATGTCCTTTTTTTCTACTACCTGATGGGCAATCTCCCTTGCCTTTCGTTCACTAATCCCTTTCACTTCCACAAGGCGTTCCGGTTCTTCTTCCATTATACGGAAAGTGTCTGCCCCAAATTTTTTCACCACTCTTGCAGCTAAAGCTTCTCCAATGCCCTTTATCGCCCCTGACCCCAGATATCTGATTATACTTTCCGCATCATCAGGAACCACTGTCTTTACACTTTCCACTTTTAACTGGTATCCATATACTGGGTGTTCTACAAATTTCCCCTTCAATTCAAAGGACTCTCCTGCTTCAACAGAGTGGAAGTTTCCCACACATACCAGTTCTTCACCCTCTGTTACCAATGACACTACCGCATATCCGTTCTCCTTATTTTGATATATTATGTGGTCCACATATCCTGTAACAGTATCCAAGAAAAAACCTCCCATTTATAAAAAGGCTGCCAAATAAAACGGTAATCCGTTTATTTTAGCAGCCCTATGTTCTTTATCCGTATCTATCCATAAACCTATGTACTATGAAGATATCTGATGTTCACAGCACAAATATCCTGTAAATCTATATTTCGTAATTTCTCTTCATCTGTTCATACATTGTCTGAGCAAGTCCCATCCCCTGAACTTCTGTAGAAGAAGCGGCCAGGCTCTGAATAAATTCATCATTAAAATAATTTACCAGATTGCTGTTTGGCTTATCGCCCTTATCATCCTTAAAGCATTCCACTGTTTTTTGCATTTCCTTAAAAACCTGCTCCAGAAAATATGATTCAAACTGCTTACACACATCCATCAGTTCTTCATCTGAAGCCTGTGAAAAATCTTTACCTTCCACTGAATCCTTTAACTTTGAAGCTGACGTGTTTTGATTTTGCAGATAATTTGTATATGCAGATGAAACTCCACCAATATCCATTTCTTACACCCTCTCCCGCTTATCGTTTCAGATTATTTGCCGTCTGCAGCATTTCATCTGATGTTGTAATTGCCTTAGAATTCATCTCGTAAGCCCGCTGTGCAACAATTAGGTTTACCATCTCGTCTGCAACCTGAACGTTAGAGCCTTCCAGATATCCCTGGACAATCTTACTTTTGACAACATTTTCATTGGTCGCTTCATTTAAAGCTGCCCCACTGGCTGCGGAAACTTCCCACAAAGTGTCACCTTTTCTTACCAGGCCTCCTGGGTTGTTAAACTGATACACACCAATAACCAAGTCTTCCAAAGGCTGGGGATTGTTGCTCTCGTCCGGGTAGCAGACTGTTCCATTATCTGAAACCGTTATCCTGCTGGCAACATATTCTCTTCCTAATGTAATATTACGTCCCGTATCACTCAAAACAGGAAGACCATCCTGATTAGTCAGAATCAGGCCTCTTGTTCCATTGGTTGCCCATGTAAAGTCGCCGTTTCTTGTATAGTATCTGTTTCCATCAGCGCCTCTTACTGCAAAATACCCATCTCCCTCAATGGCAAATGATGTGTCACTATTAGAATTCAACAGACTTCCCTGCGTAAAAATAGAATTTATGGAAGAATTTCTTACCCCCAGTCCCACCTGTGAGCTTGTAGGTTTGGGGTCTCCATTGGCTGTTGTAGTGGCTGTCTGCAGCGTCTGATATAAAAGAGACTTAAACTGTGCCACTTGCGCCTTATATCCTACCGAGTTAACATTTGATAAGTTATTTGCTATTGTATCTACATTTGTCTGCTGGGCATTCATACCGGTTGCCGCTGACCATAAACTTCTAATCATTTATTTCCTCCTTAAATTCTGCCAATCTGGTTTGCCGCAATATCCAGGGTACTGTCATAAGTGGTAATTACTTTCTGGTTACTTTCATATGCACGGGAGATGGTTATCATATTAACCATTTCTGTCACTACCGACATATTGGCTGTTTCCAAATAACCGGAATACACCAGCCCTTTTGCTTCTTCTGCCTTTTGCGCACCGTCTACGGGCTGAAAATAATTTTCTCCATAACGTTCCAGGTAGTTATAATCTTCAAAATCCGTAACCTGAATCGTTGCAACCACGTTTCCGTCCTGGATTACTTCTCCGCTGGTATTAATCTCTGTCTTTAAGAGCGGGTCAATTCTGACTGGCCTGTTGTCTATGTCAAGCACTGCATCGCCATCCTGTGTAACCAGATTTCCCTGCCTTGTCAGGGTAAAATTACCATCCCTTGTATATTTCACTGAATCCTCTCCATCCTTGCTTGTGAACCTGACTGCAAAGAAACCGGAGTCTGACAGCGCCAAATCATAAGTATTGCCTGTGTTTTTAATCGGTCCCTGCGAAAAATCTGTATACCCTTCACCAATCTTCACGCCGGGATGGTTTCTGCCCATTCTCCTGGAAATGTTGTAACCTTCAGAATTATCCTTTATTTTATAGGAAAGAATTTCATCAAAGGACTGACTGGTCGCTCCTTCCTTTTTAAATCCATTGGTATTTGCATTTGCCAGGTTATTGGTAATTACATCCATCCTGTGTTGTTCATTGAGCATGCCTGTGTAGGCAGTGTACAATCCTTTTACCATATTAACACCTTTCTTCTTTCAGCTCCTTAATATTAAAGGCGCTGTCTTAAAATTAATCCTCCCTGTTGCCCGCTAGAAACTCTACATACTTGCCCGTGCCAATTGCAACTGCTGTCATAGGGTCTTCTGCAGTCATTGTGTTGATTCCTGTTCTTTCAGCAATCAAGTCCTCCAGTCCTCTAAGAAGGCTTCCCCCTCCTGTAAGGACAATTCCCCTGTCCGCAATATCCGCAGCCAGTTCCGGCGGCGTCTTTTCCAGCACACTGTGAATGGTTTCTATAATTTGTGCGGTAGCTTCCTTAAGCGCTTCTTCCGTTTCCTCTGACGAAACCTTTACTGTCTTTGGAAGTCCTGTAACCAGATTACGCCCCCTTACGTCCATATAATCTACTTCCGTACGCTTAAAGGCCGTTCCAATCTTTATCTTAATATCCTCTGCTGTCCGTTCTCCAATCAGCAGATTATGCTTTTTACGCATATATCTTACCAGAGCCTCATCAAAATCATCTCCTGCTATCTTAATGGAGGCGCTAACCACTGTTCCCCCCAGTGAAATAACTGCAATATCAGATGTGCCTCCGCCAATATCCACAATCATGTTTCCACAGGGTTTGGAAATATCAATGCCTGCCCCAATCGCTGCCGCAATGGGTTCCTCAATAATAGATACCTCACGGGCGCCTGCCTGAAGAGTTGCATCCTCCACTGCCTTCTTTTCCACCTCTGTAACACCACTGGGTACGCAGACAGCAATTCTCGGCTTTCTGAATGTTTTCTTTCCAAGCGCTTTCTGGATAAAATACTTCATCATCTGTTCCGTAACCCGGTAGTCAGAAATTACTCCCTGACGCAGCGGGCGGACAGCAACAATATTTCCAGGGGTTCTCCCCAGCATCAGCCTGGCATCCTCCCCAATCGCTTTAATTTTGTTTGTATCTCTATCGAAAGCCACAACAGAAGGCTCTTTAAGGACTACTCCTCTCCCCCTGATGTAAACTAATATGCTGGCGGTTCCCAAGTCGATTCCAATATCTGTATACTGCATTATCTTTTTACCCCTTTCTCGTCAACTGAAGTTTCACTTACTGTACAAGCCTCTGGCTGTACGGATAGATAGCTGTTTAGCTGTTCTACAACAAACAGCGCAAGACGTCACTTTTCTTTCTATAAAAAATTATAAATTCCATAACAAGACACATATAGAATTATTATAACCCATAGAAACATATTTTCAAAGGGGTTTCACAAAAAATTAATAAAAATGGACGCAACATTAAAAACGGTTCCTTCCGTCTCTGATGCTGCATCCATGCTTCAGTTTTATTATCGGTATTTATCCAAATTTTCTTTATACTTTTTCAACATTTTTTTAATATATACCCCAGTGTAAGATTTTGGACACTCCGCAACCTCTTCCGGTGTTCCACAGGCAACCATTTCTCCGCCTCGGTCTCCCCCTTCAGGCCCCATGTCAATAATGTAGTCTGCCGTCTTTATCACATCAAGATTATGTTCTATAACGACCACCGTGTTTCCCCCATCCGCCAGACGGTGAAGAATTTCTACCAGTTTATGCACATCCGCAAAATGAAGACCTGTAGTGGGTTCATCCAGAATATATATAGTATTTCCCGTGCTGCGTCTGCTTAGCTCTGTTGCCAGTTTTATTCTCTGCGCCTCGCCGCCTGACAGTGTGGTGGACGGTTGCCCCAGCTTTACGTAAGAAAGCCCTACATCGTTAAGTGTTTCAATCTTCCGCCGGATAGAAGGCACATTTTCAAAAAAGGGCACCGCTTCTTCCACAGTCATCTCAAGCACATCATAAATATTCTTCCCTTTATACCTGACATCCAGTGTTTCTCTGTTGTAACGCTTGCCGCCGCAGACTTCGCAGGGAACATACACATCCGGCAAAAAGTGCATCTCTATTTTGATTATGCCATCTCCGCCACATGCTTCACAGCGGCCCCCTTTTACATTAAAGCTAAAACGCCCCTTTTTGTAGCCTTTCGCCTTAGCGTCAGGAGTGCCTGCAAACAAATCCCTTATCATGTCAAAAACACCTGTGTAAGTTGCAGGGTTTGACCGTGGCGTCCTTCCAATAGGAGATTGGTCGATATTAATAACCTTATCCAATGATTCAATACCTGTTAAATTTCTGTGCTTTCCAGGAATTGTTCTTGCCCGGTTTAAATCCCTTGCCAGTCTTTTATATAATATTTCATTAACCAGAGAACTTTTTCCAGACCCCGAAACTCCAGTCACACAGGTCATGACTCCTATTGGAATATTAATCGAAACATTTTTCAGATTGTTTTCTTTTGCTCCCACTACAGCCATCCACCCTTTAGGCGCACGACGCTCTTTTGGCACTGGAACCTGTTTCTTTCCGCTTAAATATTGTCCCGTAGCAGATTCCTCAACTTCCATGATTTCCTGTGCACTTCCTTGGGCGATAACCTCTCCCCCATGGGAACCTGCCCCCGGTCCAATGTCTACTACATAGTCGGCTTCCAGCATGGTATCCTCATCATGTTCCACCACAATCAGCGTATTCCCAAGGTCCCGTAAATTTTTTAATGTGTTTAGCAGTTTGTCATTATCTTTTTGGTGAAGCCCAATACTTGGTTCGTCCAGAATATAACATACACCCACCAGTCCTGAACCAATCTGTGTAGCAAGCCGTATACGCTGGGCCTCTCCGCCGGAGAGAGTTCCTGTAGCTCTTGACAATGACAAATAGTCAAGCCCCACATCAATCAAAAAGCCAACTCTGGCATTGATTTCCTTCAATACCTGTTGTCCAATAAGCTGCTGTTGGCTAGACAGCTTCATATCTCCCAAAAATGTGTAAAGGTCCCGGACAGACATGGATGTTATTTCAAATATATTTTTGTCAGAAACAGTAACCGCCAAAGATTCTTTTTTCAGCCTCATTCCCTTACACTCTTTGCATGGGGTAATGCGCATACAGGTTTCATATTCCTGTTTTATAATATCTGACCCGGTTTCTCTGTATTTCCGCTCCATATTTTTTATAAGACCTTCAAAGGCTACAGGATAGACCCCTTCGCCCCTTTGGCCTTTATAATAAACTTTTACTTCCCTGCCATCCGTACCATGAAGCAAGATATGGGTCACATCCTCAGACAAATCCTGGACTGGCGTATCAAGACTGAACTGGTATTCTTTTGCAAGCGCCTGCAAAATAGCGTTGGTAAAGCTTCCCGCCTCACTGCTGGACTGCCATCCCATTACCTGAATTGCACCCTGACTAATGCTTAATGTTTTGTCCGGAATCATCAAATCCGGGTCGAACTCCATTTTGTAACCCAGTCCAAAGCAGACCGGACAGGCGCCAAAGGGATTGTTAAAGGAAAAGCTCCTTGGCTCTATTTCACTAATGCTGATACCACAATCAGGGCAGGAAAAGCTCTGACTGAAATTAATAGTCTCACCATCTATTACGTCAACCATAAGAAGACCTTCGGCCAGTGCCAGTACATTTTCAACAGAATCTGTCAGACGCCTTTCAATGCCCAGCTTCACCACCAGCCTGTCCACCACAATTTCTATATTATGCTTAATGTTCTTATCCAGTTTAATGTCTTCCGTCAGTTCATACAGATTTCCATCTACCCGTACTCGCACATATCCACTTCTTTTGGCACGGTCAAACACCTTGGCATGTTCCCCTTTCCTGCCGCGTACTACCGGTGCAAGAAGCTGAATCTTTGTTCCTTCCTGTAGCTCCATAATCTGGTCCACCATCTGGTCCACACTCTGTTTTTTGATTTCCTTTCCACAATCAGGGCAATGAGGTATACCAATCCGGGCGTACAGAAGCCTGAAATAATCATAAATTTCTGTTACGGTCCCCACCGTTGAACGTGGATTCCGGTTAGTTGATTTCTGGTCAATTGAAATAGCAGGCGAAAGCCCTTCTATTTTCTCTACATTTGGTTTTTCCATCTGCCCAAGAAACTGCCTTGCATAGGAGGACAGCGACTCCATATATCTCCTTTGGCCTTCCGCATAAATCGTATCGAAGGCAAGGGAAGACTTGCCTGAACCGGAAAGTCCAGTAAGCACCACCAGTTCATTTCTGGGAATATCTACATTTAAATTTTTCAGATTGTGTTCGCTCGCCCCCCGTATTTTAATGTATTCTCTTGGGCGCATTCTTGGATTTTCAGCATGTTGCTCTGATAATTTCATCTGGATAACCTTCCCTTTCTCGTATTCTCTGCTATTTATCATCGTCCAATTCTTTTAGTTTTATTTTCAGTTCCACCATTTTGTCACGAAGGTCTGCGGCAGCTTCAAAGTTCAAATCTGCGGCAGCTTTCTTCATTTCCTTTTCTATCTGGGAAATCAGTTTTCCCAGTTCCTTCCGGTTCATGGATTCAGGGTCCTTTTCAAACCGGAGTTCTTCTTTTGCAATCACCTTGGAAATACTTATTAAATCCCGGACAGCTTTCTTCACTGACTGAGGGGTGATATTATGGTCTTCATTATATTTCTTCTGAATGCTGCGTCGTCTGTTTGTCTCATCAATTGCCGCTCTCATGGAATCTGTCATCCGGTCTGCATACATTACCACATGTCCTTCCACATTTCTCGCTGCCCGCCCAATGGTCTGAATCAGCGAAGTTTCTGACCGGAGAAATCCTTCCTTGTCAGCATCCAGAATTGCAACCAGAGCAATTTCCGGAATATCTAATCCTTCCCGGAGAAGATTAATGCCTACCAGCACATCAAAAACATCCAGACGCATATCCCTGATAATTTCAGAACGCTCAAGTGTATCAATGTCCGAGTGAAGATATTTCACCCTGATTCCCACATCATTCATATAATTGGTCAAATCCTCTGCCATTCTTTTTGTCAAAGTCGTAACCAGAACCTTATGACGTTTTTCTGTTTCTTTGTTGATTTCTGCAACCAGGTCGTCTATCTGCCCCTCCACCGGACGCACGGAAATCTCCGGGTCAAGAAGTCCTGTGGGACGGATAATCTGCTCTGTCCGCATCAACTCATGGTCCCTTTCATAAGTAGATGGAGTTGCAGACACAAACATCATCTGGTCAATATGCTGTTCAAATTCTGCAAAGCACAAAGGCCGGTTATCAAGAGCAGAGGGCAGCCGGAACCCATAATCCACCAATGTAGTTTTCCGGGAACGGTCTCCCGTAAACATTGCGCCAATCTGTGGAATCGTCATGTGGGACTCATCTATAATTATCAGATAATCATCGCCAAAATAATCCATCAATGTGTGCGGCATAGCGCCCGCCGGCATCCCTGCAAGATGCCGGGAATAGTTTTCAATTCCTGAACAAAATCCTGTCTCCCTCAGCATTTCAATGTCAAAGTTGGTCCGTTCCGAAATTCTCTGGGCTTCCAGTAACTTATCTTCACCTTTAAAATATCGAATCCTCTCTTCCAGTTCCACTTCAATATTTTTACATGCCGCATTAATCTTTTCCTGAGGCACAACATAATGGGACGCTGGAAAAATAGATATATGCCCCAATGTGGCATGTACCTGTCCCGTCAGTGGGTCCGTTTCTGCTATTCTGTCAATTTCGTCTCCAAAAAATTCAATCCGTATCAAATAGTCCCCGCCCTGTGCCGGATATACCTCTACAACATCTCCTCTAACCCGGAAGGCGCCTCTCTCCAAATCCATGTCATTTCTGTTATATTGTATGTCAATCAGTTCTCTGATTACCTGGTCCCTGTCCTTTGTCATCCCTGGCCGCAATGAAACAATCATATTCTGGTAATCATCAGGGCTGCCTAATCCATAGATACATGACACACTAGCCACCACTACCACATCCCTCCGCTCTGACAAGGATGCTGTGGCAGATAAACGCAGCTTCTCTATTTCATCATTTATTGAAGAATCCTTGGCAATATAGGTGTCTGAAGAAGGCACATAGGCTTCTGGCTGATAATAATCATAGTAGGAGACAAAATATTCCACTGCGTTACTCGGAAAATACTCTTTGAACTCAC
>CAMUHA010000098.1 GCA_947088515.1 uncultured bacterium | reverse complement strand
AAACTAATAGGCCGGAAGCCTGACCAGAGGAAGAGGCGATTGGATGTAAAGAGCGAGCTTTCGGCGTTCGGTTTTGAGGGTATGGTTTTTTATTTAGTATATTTTGAAGCGCAAAATAAAGTTTTGCGCTTTTTATTATTTTGTATGTTTTGTTATTGTTTGAAAAGCAGAAATATGATATAATTTCGAAGAAGGTAAATGCGGGTATCATATGAAGAGAACGAGGTGAAGGAAATGGATACAAAAATTCTTCTAGAGAATGGAACAAATGAATTAGAGGTATTGGAATTTGTATTAGATGGGAATGCTTATGGTATAAATGTTGCCAAGATTAAGGAAATAATTCCTTATCAGCAGATAACACCAGTGCCCAATTCACATCCCAGTATTGAGGGGATTTTTATGCCAAGAGATACAATGATTACAGCAATTGACTTAAAAAATTGTCTGCAAAGGGGTGTTTCAAGCGAAGGCGGTTTATTTATAATTACTAATTTTAATAAATTGGATATTGCTTTTCATGTTGATGCCGTAAGAGGAATTCACAGAGTTTCATGGGAAAACATTATCAAACCAGGTGCAACAGTTTCCAGTGCGGAAGAAAGTATTTCTACAGGTATTGTTAAGCTTGATAACAGATTGATTATTATACTTGATTTTGAAAAGATTGTGACAGATATTAATCCGGAAACAGGACTAAAAACAAGCGAAATTGATGAAATGGGTGCAAGAGGCAGAAGCAATGTACCTATTCTTATTGCAGAAGATTCTGTGCTTCTTAACAGATTGATTGTTGATTCCTTAAAGCAGGCGGGATATGAAAATCTGACTCATACTGGTAATGGGCAGGAAGCTTATGATATTATTACAGAGTGCAAAACTAAAGGGACTTTAAGAGAAAATATACAATGTATAATTACTGATATTGAAATGCCATTAATGGATGGACACAGGCTCACTAAGCTTGTAAAAGATGATGAAGAGACACGGGATATTCCTGTAATTATTTTTTCGTCTCTTGTAAATGATGAGATGAGAAAGAAGGGAGAATCTTTAGGCGCTGATGCGCAGTTATCAAAGCCGGAAATTGGGAATCTTGTAAGAGTGATAGATGGTCTGGTTGGATATAAAGGTTAATTTCTGTAAAATAGGATAAATGATACTTGTGCTCTATTAAGTCCAGGCTGTGCAAGTCATTGTTTATAGAAATTAAAGGGAAAGAGCCGGAAGTGATTCCGGCTTATTTAAATGTTGAGGCAGAGAGAGGGACGCTCTCTTTTTCATGAGTACTTTAGACAGGATAGGCTAATGGTAGAACAAATAATTCAAAAGCTTGCAGAAGCGGATATGGTGTTGGTTGGTTTAGGTGAAGAGCTGGATGTGCTGAATGAAGTCAGGCAAGAGCCGCATTTTAAAGAAGTAACTGGTGGAATGTCAGAGTTTGGTATGCTTCCCTATATAGAAAAGTTAAAGTTAGAAGAAAAGAAAAAAGACAGACAGTTGCTATATGAAGCTCTTGCAGAAAGGCTTAATGGAAAAAATTATTTTGTAATTACAACTTGTCTGGATGGCCTTGCCAAAGAAAGTGGTTTGAATGAAGAACGTATTGTGGCTCCTTGTGGCGGTTATGAGAAATTGCAATGTGGTGCGAAATGCAGCACAAATCTATATGATGTTCCAAAAGATATTCTGTTACAAACCAGCAGAATTTTGGAGGGAAGAGAGGGGCTAGAGGACTTTAGGGAACCAGTTTGTCCATATTGTAATACAAGTCTGGTATTTAATAATGTAAACGCACAAAATTATCTTGAGGAAGGATACTTAGACAAGTGGCAGATATATAAAAAATGGCTGCAGGGAACGGTAAATAAGAAGATTTGTCTTCTTGAAATTGGAGTTGGCATGAAATATCCTACAGTAATCAGATGGCCTTTTGAAAAAATTACTTTTTACAATCGAAAGGCAGAGCTTTTCCGGGTACATAGCAGGATTTATCAAATTACGGGAGAAATAAAAGAGAGAGGTCATGGGCTCTGTCAAAAACCGGAAGAATTTCTAAAACAATTGTCTAAAGGTTTTTAGTATGTTAAACTAGAAAAGTATATGGCTATAGGAAACAGGCAAAGCCTGTGTTTTTATAAAAGTAAAATATAATGGGAGTAGGAGGTAACTATGTCTACTGATGAAGAGTATCTTGATAGTTTATTAAAATCAGTAACTGATGGTAGTCAGCCTGAAGAAATTGAAGATTTGGTGGATGAGATGACTGTTGAGGAATTAGAAGATGAAGAAGTATCTGATGCTGATTCATTGACAGATGCTGGTACTGATATATGGAATGAGGCAGGAGCTTTAGAGGATTTGATACAGGATGCGGAGAATCCAGACCTGTCAGATAACAGTCTTACAGATTTTTTCAATGAACCAAGGCAGGCTACAAATGACTTTGCAGATATTTATGATGATGACAATTTTTCCCTTGATTTATTGCAAGACCAGGAAACTTCAGATGGAATGGAATTGTCTCTGGAACAATTGATTGATAGTTCAGAAAATTCTGATTTATCTTTAGAGAATCTTTTAGATAGTTCACAAGACCTTGATTCAGAAGAAGTGGAAGAATGGAAGGCAGATATTGATAATCTTCTGGCGCAGACAGATGTTCAAGATTCGGAAGATATTGTCAATCCTGATAGCGCGGATGGTGATGAGTCAGTACAGACCGAAGAAGATGTTATGCCAGGCAATGATTCTTCTGATATGGAAGAGGCCGATATTACGGATCTGATTGATAATATGGAAAATACAGATTCAGATTTAGACGAAATTAACAGTTTGTTAAAAAAAGCTGATAAAAATCAAAGTGTTGATGATGATATGCTTGCACTGCTGGAAAGCATTGATGAAAATGCAGGTGATAGCAATGCCGACGATGATTTTGATATCTTTTCAGAAGACATGCCAGTATCCCAGAATAAGGAAAACGTCCAGGTTGACAGAAAAAAAACAAAAGGGAAAAAGCAAAAGGGAAAGAAAACTGGAAAAAAGGCTCCAAATAATAAACTGTTTGGAAAAAAGGATGATGTTGAAGATACAGAGTTAGAAACAGGAATACAAAGCGTTCTAAATGATGAAGATGATGATTTTCAGGATAGTTTATCCTTAGAAGGCTTGCAGGATAATGGACAGAGGGACGAACGTAGAAATTCAGATGATGGGGAAAAAGAAGAGGATAGAAAAGAAAAAGCCCCAGGTTTCCTTGCAAGGTTTTTAGCTTATATTTCACAGGAAGAAGAGGAGCCGGATACTGCTTCCGACGAAAATTCCGAGATACTTAAGGAACTTTCCAAAGAGGATAAGGCAAAAAAAGAAGAAAAGAAAAAGAAAAAAGCAGAGAAAAAAGAGAAGGGCAAAAACGCAAAGGGAAAGAAAGAAGCAAAGCCTAAAAAAGAAAAGAAACCAAAGCCTGTAAAAGAAAAGAAAGAAAAGGAAAAAACACCTTGGGAAAATCCTTTTCGGATATTGACTGCAAAACATGTGATTGCTATTTTAGCTTTTTGTGCAACAATTATTGCAAGTATATGTATTTTTGTTACTTTTCTTCCACAATATGCGGATAAAGAAATTGCACGTGAGGCTTTTTACCAGGGAGATTACGGAAAGGTTTATGAACTGTTTTATAACAAAAAACTTTCAGGCAATGATGAAATAATTTTTGACAGGGCAAAAACGATTTTGGTACTTGACCGTAAGTTAAAATCCTACTATAACAATATAGCGTTGAATCAGGAACTGGAAGCTGTTGATGCACTGATTAGAGGCGTGGAATGCTATTGGGGTCTTGCAGGAGTGGATGAATATGGTGTCAGAGCTGAAATTGACAGCATATACCAGCAAATTTGCAGTATTTTAGAGAGCAACTATGGGATAACGCCGGATGAGGCAATAGAGATTTACAAGTACGACAATGTTACATACACGCAAAGACTGACAGATGCAATTAATGGAACTTTTGATTCTCTTATAGAAGAGGAGCCGGAAGCTGGCGAAGACAATGTTCCTTTGGATGTTTTGCCTGAAGAGGAGGAATTATTGACGGGAGAAGGGGCATGACGGCAATTATTGATTATGACGCCGGAAACATAAAAAGTGTGGAGAAGGCATTTCTTAAATTAGGTGAAGAGGCGGTAATAACCAAAGACAGGGAAGTAATCTTAAAGGCGGACAGGGTGGTTTTACCGGGGGTAGGCGCGTTTGGGGATGCAATGGAGAAACTGCATTTTTATGGTCTGGATAAAGTAATTTACGAGGTGACTCAAAAAGGAATTCCTTTTTTAGGTATATGTTTAGGCTTGCAGCTTTTGTTTGAAAAAAGCGATGAAAGCATTAACGTAAAAGGTTTGGGACTGCTTCCGGGAGAAATTCTCCGGCTTCCGGAAAATCCAGGCATTAAAATTCCCCATATTGGATGGAATTCACTTAGGTTTCCAAATAAGGGGAAATTATTTAAGGGAATAGAGGAAAATTCTTATGTATATTTTGTTCATTCCTATTATTTAAAGGCAGAGGAAGAAGCAATCGTTACTGCATCTGCCCAATATGGTACCTGTATTCACGCATCGGTGGAAAAGGATAATATTTTTGCCTGCCAGTTCCATCCAGAAAAAAGCTCAAGTGTAGGGCTTGCGATTTTAAATAATTTTATTTATGTTAATAGAATGTAACAGATTTATAAATGTGATCTTTGTCTTACAAAATGTAAAACGGAGGATGATAAGATGCACACCAAAAGAATTATTCCTTGTCTGGATGTTAAGAATGGAAGAGTGGTAAAGGGAACTAACTTTGTAAATCTAAGAGATGCAGGGGACCCTGTGGAAGTGGGAAAAGAATATGACAAGGCAGGGGCTGATGAGTTAGTTTTTTTGGATATCACGGCATCATCAGATGCAAGAGACATTAAAACGGATATGGTAAGAAGAGTAGCACAGACAGTGTTTATTCCTTTTACTGTAGGCGGGGGAATCAGAAGTGTAGATGATTTCAGAATGATTTTGAGAGAGGGTGCAGATAAAGTGGCAGTAAATTCTGCCGCAATTATGAATCCGGAGTTAATCAGCGAGGCAGCTCTTAAATTTGGAAGTCAATGTGTGGTGGTAGCAATTGACGCCAAAAAGAGAATAGATGGAACAGGCTGGAATATTTTTAAGAACGGCGGACGTGTAGATATGGGCATTGACGCTGTGGAATGGGCAATGAAAGCTGAACGGCTTGGCGCTGGAGAAATCCTTCTAACAAGTATGGATTGTGATGGCACAAAAGCCGGTTATGACATTGCCTTGACGAAAATGGTAGCAGAAAATGTTTCAATACCAGTGATTGCATCTGGAGGCGCAGGCAAAAAGGAACATTTTTATGAAGCATTGGAGGAAGGAAAAGCGGAAGCTGTTCTTGCAGCCTCCTTGTTTCACTTTAAAGAACTGGAAATTCTGGATTTAAAACGCTATTTACAAGGTAGAGGAATATCAGTCAGATTATAGTAAATGTGCATATAATGAAAGATGTTAGAATCTTAAGAAAGAGGGTAAAGCCATGGCAATGATTGAGAACGACTGGCTGGAATACGTTCAGGATGAATTTAAGAAACCATATTATAAGGAATTATATCAATTTATAAGACAGGAATATGATACACGTGTAATTTATCCGCCAGCAGATGATATTTTTAATGCGTTTCATTTTACACCCCTTAGTGAAGTTAAGGTGTTAATTCTGGGGCAGGACCCTTATCATGGGGAACATCAGGCGCATGGGCTTTGTTTTTCTGTTCTGCCTGACCAGAAGGAACTGCCGCCATCACTTCAAAATATTTATAAAGAGCTTCATGAAGATTTGGGATGTTATATCCCTAATAATGGCTATTTGAAAAAATGGGCAAAACAGGGAGTCCTGATGTTAAATACCGTATTAACAGTACGCGCTCATCAGGCAGGCTCCCACCAGGGAAAAGGATGGGAACACTTTACAGATGCCATTATCCAGGCAGTAAATGCTCAGGATAGACCAGTTGTTTATTTGTTATGGGGAAAGCCGGCGCAAAGTAAGATACCAATGCTTACAAACCCTAAGCATTTGATTTTAAAGGCGCCGCATCCAAGCCCATTATCGGCGTTCAGAGGATTTTTTGGATGCAAACATTTTAGTCAGACAAATGAATTTTTAGAAAATCATGGAATAGCGCCTATTGACTGGCAGATTGAAAACTTGTGATAAGTGCGTATAAAAATACAACAGCTGCAAAATATGAACTTTGCAGCTGTTATTTTATGCAAAAAAATACATAAAACTGATATCTGATTTTCCAATGGGCGTAAGATTGACTATTGACAAAATTGAAAAATCTCTTTATAGTAGTTCTGTAATTTTTTAGCTTGTAAATCATAATTGAAAATCTGATTATTAACTTAAGATAGAAATTGGCAGAAGGTAACGGACAGGTGAAGAGTATCTTTGTCCCCAGACTGAGAAAGTGATGAAATCTGTAAATTACAAGGAGGAGAAATAAATGAGCAAAACACCATTTATCACTAAAGAAAAGGCAGAAAAAATTGCCAGGGTGTATCCAACCCCATTTTATCTGTATGATGAGAGTAAAATCCGTGAAAATGCGCAGGCAGTGAAGGAAGCCTTTGCCTGGAACCCAGGTTTTAAAGAATATTTTGCAGTTAAAGCAACACCAAATCCCAGGTTAATCCAGATTTTACATGAATATGGGTGTGGATGCGACTGTTCTTCTCTGACTGAATTAATGCTTAGTGACGCTGCAGGAATAAAGGGCGAAGATATTATGTTTTCTTCTAATGATACGCCAGCAGAAGAATATGCCTGTGCAGCTAGAATGGGGGCGATCATTAATTTGGATGACATTACACATATTGATTTTGTAGAAGAAATATTGGGAAGGCTTCCAGAGACTATAAGCTGCCGTTATAATCCGGGCGGCATATTTAAGATGAGCAATGGCATTATGGACAATCCGGGGGATTCCAAGTATGGATTTACTACAGAGCAAATGTTTGACGGATATCGCATTTTAAAGGAAAAAGGTGTAAAAAATTTCGGCATTCATGCTTTTTTAGCCAGCAATACTGTTACCAATGAATATTACCCTGTGCTTGCAAAAGAGCTGTTCACACTTGCAGTGGAGCTGGAAAAGAAAACGGGTGCAGATATTAAGTTTATTAATCTTTCTGGCGGCGTAGGCATTCCTTATATGCCGGACCAGGAAGGGAATGATATCAAAGTAATTGGTGAGGGAGTGCATAAGGTTTACGATGAGGTTCTTGTTCCTGCAGGAATGGGAGATGTTGCCATTTATACTGAAATGGGACGTTTTATGATGGGACCATACGGACAGCTTGTTACTAAAGCAATTCATGAAAAGCATACACATAAAGAGTATATTGGAGTGGATGCCTGTGCAGTAAATCTTATGAGGCCGGCTATGTATGGCGCTTATCATCATATTACTGTGCTGGGAAAAGAAAATGCTTCCTGTGACCATAAATATGATGTGACAGGTTCTCTGTGTGAAAACAATGATAAGTTTGCCATTGACAGAATGCTCCCTAAAATTGATAAAGGGGATTATCTGGTAATACATGATGCCGGAGCGCATGGACATGCAATGGGGTATAATTATAATGGAAAATTAAAGTCTGCGGAGCTGCTGCTGAAGGAAGACGGAAGCGTTGAGTTGATTCGGCGGGCAGAAACGCCAAAGGATTATTTTGCTACATTGGACTGTCTGGACGTTTATGACAATTTAGATATCTAATAAAATTTGATAATAAAAATTATAAAAAAAGCTTGTCAATAATGGCCGGGTATGATATTATAATACTCGGCTGTTGAAGCTATTTGGTATTGAAAACCAAAGCCGGCGTGTCGGAATGGCAGACGAGGCAGACTCAAAATCTGTTGTGGGCAACCACGTGTGGGTTCAAGTCCCACCGCCGGCAGTATATAGAAGGGCCAGAAATCCAATAAATTGATGGGTTTCGGGTCTTTTTAGTATTTAAGGGAACCATTTGTCATATAAAAGCATATTTTAAAGAAAAAAGGCAGTCTATCATGACATATAATTCTTTTGTTCCTGTAACAGGTACAATTTTTAATATAGCAAGAGGAGATGAATGCTGCAGTATGATGGTATCTCTCCGAACAGAGAATGGGGTTGTAAATTTTATTGTTGATGCACAGACTCAGGTTATTGATAACAGACAACTTCGTATCGGAATGCAGGTAACAGCATTTTATGACGGCAGTCTGCCTGTGCCGTTAATATTCCCCCCCAGATATCATGCCCGGATTATCACTGGAATTGACAGAAACGAACAGGTGATGTTTAATTATTTTGACCGTAATCTTTTGGCGCAGGACCGTTCACTTCAGCTTAATTTGGGAAGCAATACGAACATCAGGACTGCAAATGGACAAAATTTTAACTGTAGTCCGGCAAATCAGACCCTGCTGGTATATTATACAGCTACTACCAGAAGTATTCCGCCCCAGACAACTCCATCAAGGATAATAGTGTTTTGCTAAAGTATTTTAATTTATGAATTTGTTTTGCATAAAAAGCTAAAAATGAAAGAGCGGTATCTGCCGCTCTTTTTAATGTATAGGAGCTTGTAAGGAGGAGTTTTTTCTATCTGGAAGATACAGATTTGTGGATTTAATCTTAAGAAAGTTTTAACTTTTTCCCTAAGCAAGCCTTAAAAAAAATATGGTTTACTAATAATGTCAAAAAATATAGAGATTATGAGTAGATATGTTATTTCAGGTAGAATTATATTGGATTCAAATACGCAAGCTAAGAAAGAATGAGGGATTATAATGACAAATATATTAGTCTGTGATGATGACAAGGAGATTGTGGATGCGATTGAAATATATTTAAATCAGGAAGGGTATCAGGTTTTTAAGGCATATGATGGGGAGCAGGCGATTAAAATGCTCAAGGACCAGAATATCCAGTTAATGATAATTGACATTATGATGCCTAAGCTGGACGGGATCCATGCCACCTTAAAAATCAGAGAGTACAGCAGTATTCCTATTATATTTCTTTCTGCAAAATCGGAGGATACAGATAAGATTTTAGGTCTAAATATTGGAGCAGATGATTATGTTACAAAGCCTTTTAATCCCCTGGAGCTGGTGGCAAGGGTTAAGTCAAATATAAGGAGATATACTCAGCTTGGAAACTTAAATGTGGAAAACAATGCGCTTTATACAGTAGGAGGGCTCTGCATCAATGATGATACCAAGGAAGTGACTGTTGATGGGGAAGGCGTGAAGCTGACGCCGATAGAGTATAATATCCTGCTGCTGCTGGTTAAGAATCAGGGAAAAGTCTTTTCCATTGACCAGATATATGAAAATATATGGAATGAAGAAGCGATTGGCGCTGATAATACAGTTGCCGTGCATATCAGACATATCAGAGAAAAAATTGAAATAAATCCAAAAGAACCCAGATATCTGAAGGTAGTCTGGGGGGTTGGTTATAAAATTGAAAAGCAATAGGAGAAGGCCATGAAAAATCAGGGGATTCGTGAAAATGACTATGAGAACCATTTGTTAGAGAAGCAGGAAGCTGATAGGGAAGAAAATGATGTGGAAAGCATTAACGTTGATATTCCGGAAGAACCAGTTTTCCATAACAAAAAGAAAAAAAAGGGGAGTGGAAAGAAAAAGGGAAGGAATGCTGTATTTTTTCATTTTTTGCAGCATATTGCATTGATGACTGCAGCAGCGCTTTTGGCCGCAGTATTTGCCGGCTCCTATATGGTAGTTGATACAAGAAAGGGGCCGGCGCCCTATAATCTTGCAGATGAGGACAGGGGAAGCTCTTTTGAGGATTCTGGTCTGTTTAATTCTCTCTTGGGAAATAGTGTCACAGATATTATCTGCTATGGAGCTATCAGAGGACAAATGGAGACAGGGGTAAAGTTCGATGCCGGAAAGAAGATAGATGTTACCGCCTTTGCAAACAGATATAATGGGATGCGGTCAGAGTACATTACAGCAGATTATTATTTGGACGACTTGCTGAAATGGGCGCAGGCTGGATTTGATTATGAAGAAGTATATATGACAGGGGAAGATGTGGAGCGTTTCTTTGGAACAGGCAGGATTGTGACAAAAGTTGACTTGGAAAACCTTGGCGGAGGAACCATAAGCTGTCTGAATTCTGATTTGTCTGGTATGAGAAAGGTAGAAGACGTATCAGGCAATCTGCTTGACGGCGAAGGAATGGAAAGAGATGCAGTGCAGGCGACTGTGCTTAAAAACAGATACCGCACAGCAGATGGTAAAAATATTGAGGACTATGTATCTACATGGGAAGAGTATTATGAGCTTTGCAGCAATATAAAAAAGGCCGCAGAGGATTTAAATACAAATTATAATGAATATTTAAATTACAGAGATTATTATGATTCCGGAAATTCTAATGTGGTTTATTTTATAAGAAGAACGATTGGTGATAAGGTGCAGGTTTTTAGTAATATGGAAAGCCAGCTGCAGACGGCTGCAGAACTGAAAAAGGAACTGGAGGAAAGGTGCGGGAAATACATATTTTATGATGCACATGCCATGCAGTTTGAAACCAATACATTGATTGAAGAATCCACGCTTAGGTATATTTTAAATGGTTATGACTATGCTTATCCGGATGATACCCAGGTGATGATAGGTGTAATCAGAGGATATGATACTCTTAGCGGCGCGGATGACTGTTTTTCTCAAGCCAGGGCGGGATTTGGAAATTATGTTCCTTATGTGTGGCAATATTTATCAGTGGCTGTAATATGTATACTTGTTTATCTGCTTCTTCTAATGATGCTGACCATTTGGGAGGGAAGAAATGTAAAAAAAGCGTCAGGAAAAGTGATGACAGGTCTTTTGCGGGAAGATTATATTCCAACTGAAATTATGGCGCTTGCTGCCTGTATTACCGCTTATATATTTTATTGGGGAATGTCTGGGGTAATTAATATTCTCTGGCGGTCAGCGCAGGGCGGTGCGGTTATTGTTCTTGCGGCAATGGCGGCGTTATGTTTCAGCTTATGTTTTTCTTTCTTTTATTACAGTCTTGTACGTAGAGTGAAGGCAAATATTTTATGGAAGAGAAGTTTGGTAAGGCGGTTTGGAATATCTGTCAAAAAGTGGGTCCTTTATGGATATGACCATTCGGCCCTTATCCTTAGAGTGTGGGTTCCTTTTGTTTTGTTTGTGATTTTTAATCTTGTGGGGATGATGCTTACGGTTCTTCTTACGGATGGATTTCAGAGAGCGGCGGCAACGGCAGTGGGATTGCTTATTTTGCTGTCTGGTGATGGAGCAGTGGGATATTTCCTGTATCGTTCGTCTCTTTCAAGACAGCTGATATTGGAGGGAATCCAGTTAATCAGTGGAGGAAATCTTGGGCATAAAGTAAAGGAAGACGGGATGCACGGAGACGAACTGGTTCTTGCACGTGCAGTAAACAGCATTGGGGACAGTGTAAGGACTGCAGTGGAAACCAGTATGAAAGATGAGAGAATGAAGGCTGATTTAATAACGAATGTTTCCCACGATATTAAAACGCCGCTGACATCCATCATAAACTATGTGGACCTGATTAAAAGGGAAAATGTGGAGAATCCTAAAATCAGGGAATATATAGAGGTATTAGATACTAAATCCCAGCGGTTAAAACAGTTGACAGACGACTTGGTGGAAGCTTCCAAAATTTCTTC
>CAMUHA010000097.1 GCA_947088515.1 uncultured bacterium | reverse complement strand
TTTTATTTCCATAAAGAATCGGCTGATATCCTGCATGGTCCATATATGACAGGAATGTTTCCGCTACCTGGGTCTTTTGTTTTTTGCTTAAATCCTCAATTCTGGACTCGTCATTGACAATATATTCCATATCAAAGGCTACCGGGTAGGTAATCTTATATGGGGAAAGAGCTCCCACAACAAATTCCGCTTCTTCCTGCGCCTCTACTTTGCTCACTGCCTGAGAAAAGAAAATAACCCCCACCTCAAGCCCGGCATTTTGGGCATTGGTTATATTAGTTACAAAATTATCATCCAAAGAAATAATACCGCTTTCATAGCCTCTGCCACCCAATTGAAGCATCACAAAATCAACGCCCGACTCCTTAAGCGCCTGGAAATCCACCTCTCCACTGTCTTTTGATATCTCCACCCCTAAAGTAGAACTTTTTTCTCCATCCAGATAATATTCCATCTTTCCGGCAGTTATCTTCAGATTTGTAAAGTCATAGGTATATAGAGGGATTCTCTTGGAAATTTCCATCCATTTTTCTGTACCGTCATGGAGCGTCACCTTCACATGCTTTCCATCTGCTGCAAGCTCCTCGTCAGTCGGTTCATGCGACGGTGTTGGCTCCGGACTTGGCGTGGGACTTGTAACTACCAGACTCTCATCCTGATACATATTCCAGAAATCTAAATCTTCCGCCCGCAGCTTATGTTCCCTGTATAGTTCTTCTATCCCTTCCGCTCCTTCGGCAAATTCCATTTTTTCTTCCGCCGGGGGCGTAGGACTTGCCTGTTTAAGTCTGTTTTGGGCCACATAACTGCTCCTTGACCTTCCATTACTCATAAAGACTGCCGCAAGCACTACTAATATAAAAACAGACACCCCGACAATTGTATACATGACCGGCGCTCCCACGCCTCTGTCATCGTCATCACCTGGTAAACGCATATTACTCCACCACTTTCCCTTTTCAATTTATGAATAAAAATATATAATAATTATGTGCCATGCCAGATTATCTAATTATGAATCATATGGCAGGCGCACAGTTTCTTACTACTATACATGAAACTTTTATTTTTTACAACCCAAATTCATTACGAGGTAGCTGTTATGAAGCGTTTTTTTACTTACCAATATATGCCAAAAACTTCTGTGTCCCTTTTCATTTTGTGCCTTTTTCTTTTTACAGGATGCCATAATGTTTCCTCATCCCCCATACGTGCCACTGGATTTTATTTTGATACTATAATTACTGTTACTTTATATGACAGTTCAAAGGAACCCTTACTTAACCAGTGTATGGAACTGGCCGGCTACTATGAAAATCTCTTAAGTCCCAATATACCAGGCAGCGATATATGGAATATTAATCACAGCAACGGCCTTCCTGTAACAGTTGATGCCGATACCCTTTCTTTGTTAGAAGACGCCCTGTTGTACGCACAACTATCAGACGGCCTTACAGACCCTACCATCGGTACTTTATCTGCGCTTTGGAATTTTGGGTCTGACAATAAGGAAATTATTCCCAGCCCAACGCAAATTGAAGAGGCAATTTCTCATGTGGATTACCATTCGGTGTTAATAGACGGAAGCCAGGTAACACTGACAGACCCTGATGCACAGATAGACCTTGGTTTTATAGCCAAAGGATTTATCGGAGATAAGATAAAAGAATTTTTGTTAACAGAAAACGTGTCCTCCGCCATAATTAATTTAGGCGGCAATATAGTTGCTGTGGGAAACAAACCAGAAGGCTCTCCCTTCCAGATTGGAATCCGCGACCCGTTTAATGACAGCGGCGCTCCCCTCCTTACCCTTGATTTATCAGATAAAAGTGTGGTTTCTTCCGGAAATTATGAGCGTTTTTTTATAAAGGACGGAAAACGATATCATCATATACTTTCCCCTAAAACCGGCTATCCCGCTGACAGCGGGATAGCCCAAACCACTATTATCAGTTCTTCCTCTACGGACGGAGATGCACTTTCTACCCTTTGTTATATCTTGGGATATGAAAAAGCCGTCTCCATGCTTAAAAACTTTCCAGATGTCTGGGCTGTTTTTGTCACAGAAGACGGCCATATCCGTTATGTAAACTTTAACTGACCTAACTACAGGAAATCTCTGCTAAACCATATCAGACTAGCTTCATCTGCCTGTCCCTATTGGTTTATACACAGGTTTTCCCTTCCAATACATTCCTGTAATCCTCCAGATTTTTTTCAAGGAGTGAGGGAGTGTCCAGTCCATAAGGACATTTACTTTTACAGCGTCCGCAATGAAGACAGTTCTCAATTTTATTCATTTTCTCCTGTACTTCCTTTGTCAGCCAGCCTGCTGAAGGTGAACGCCTAAGAAGCAGAGACATTCTGGCACAGTTATTAATCTCAATTCCTGCCGGACAGGGCATACAATATCCGCATCCCCTGCAAAATCCCCCTGACAATTCTTTCCTGTCAGCTTCTATCACCTTTTGCATTTCTTCTGTCATGGCCGGAGGATCCGCAATATAAGACAAAAATTCATCAAGTTCCGTTTCTCTCTGCACACCCCAGATTGGCAGCACATTTTCAAACAGCGACGCATGGGCGTAAGCGGCGGCAGAATTGGTAATCAGACCGCCTGATAGCGCCTTCATGGCAATAAACCCCATATCTGCCTTTTGGCATCCCTTCACCAGCTCTTCTTCTTTCTCTGTTGCCAGATAGCAGAAAGGAAACTGCAAGGTTTCATATAGACCGCTTTCAATGGCCTCCTTCGCCACACCCAGTCTGTGGTTTGTAATACCGATATGACGGATTTTGCCTTCTGCTTTTGCTTCCAGCGCCGCTTCATACAGGCCGCTCCCATCCCCTGGTTTCGGACAAAACGCAGGATTATGGAACTGGTAAATATCAACATAATCTGTGCGCAGCGTTGAAAGGCTTGTTTCCAGGTCCTTTTTCATTCCCTCTCCTGTCTGCGCTCCCGACTTGGTTGCAATCACAAGCGTTTCCCTGATTTTTTCAAAAGCAAGCCCCAGCTTATGTTCACTGTCACTATAGGCTCTTGCTGTATCAAAAAACCGGATACCTCCCTCATAGGCTTTCTTTAAAAGATACACTGCCGCTTCATCACTGATTCTCTGGATTGGCAAGGCGCCAAAGCCATTTTTATTCACAATAATGCCAGTACTGCCAAGTTTTACCTGCACACCTTCCCGATTCATCCTTTATCTCCATATAGAATTCTTATTTGTTTGTTTCACAATCCATATTTTCAGATTGTCTAATGAGTTACAATTGATTTTCTTGGACACTTTTCTGCACAAGCGCCGCATCCTGTACACTTTTCATAGTCAATAGTGGCATTAAAATCCGCTACTTCCACTGCATTTGACGGACAGTTGCGCTTACAGAGCTGACAGCCAATACATCCCACTGTACAGTCCTTCATCGTAACTGGTCCTTTGTCTTTTGAACTACATGCAACCACATATTTTGCATCATAAGGAATCAGTGTAATCAGGTTCTTTGGACATACTTCCACACATTTTCCACAAGCCTTACACTGTTCTTTATCAACCACCGCCACGCCGTTTACCACATGAATAGCATCAAAAGGGCAGGCTTTTACACAGCTTCCAAATCCAAGACACCCATAATTGCAGCTCTTGGCCCCGCCATTTGGCACAAAAGACAGCATCCGGCAATCCCTGATTCCATGATATTCATAATCAAGAGTGGTTTTATCGCAATCCCCCTGACACTGTACATAAGCCGTCATTCTGGCGCTTTCACCTGCTTCCACTCCCATGATTTTTGCAATTACTTTTCCTACTGGTTCCCCGCCAACAGGACAAGCGTTCACTGCCGCCTCTCCTTTCGCAATCGCTGCCGCTAATCCGCTGCAGCCTGGAAACCCACAGCCGCCGCAATTGTTTCCAGGAAGAGCCGCTAAAACCGCTTCCTCTCTTTCATCCACTTCCACTTTAAACTTAATGGCTGCCGCTCCAAGAAACAGGCCAATAAACAGGCCAACCCCGCCTACCACTGCCACAGCCAGCAATATACCCGTTATATCCATGTTTGCACCTCCTATTCCAGTATCAAATCTGTCCTGCTATATTAGCAGGCAGCTTCTTTGATTTGCTTTTGATCTCTTCCAGCCATTACAGCAGCCCTGAAAACCCGCAGAACGCAATTGCCATTAAACCTGCAGTTACAAGCACAATGGGCATCCCCTTAAAAGACTCCGGAATATCATTATACTCCAATTTTTCCCTGAGGCCTGCCAGAATAACAATCGCTATAGTAAAACCAACAGCCGTGGCAAATCCATTTACAATTCCGGTAAGTATCCCATATTGTTTCTGCACATTAGTCAGCGCAACTCCAAGCACTGCACAGTTGGTGGTAATTAATGGTAGGTAGACACCCAATGCCTGGTACAGAGGTTTCATAAATTTTTTGAGAAACATTTCCACAAACTGCACCAGCGCTGCAATGACCAGAATAAATACAATGGTCTGCAGATAGGTGAGGTCAAAGGGTTTTAATATATATTGATAAATCACACCAGCAACTGCAGATGCAAGGGTAATTACAAAAATTACCGCAGTTCCCATTCCTGCTGCTGTGTCTGTCTTTTTTGAAACGCCGAGAAAGGGACATAAACCTAAAAACTGGCTTAATACAACATTACTTACCAGTGAGGATGAAATTAAAATTATCAGCAAATCCTTAATCATCGCCTAGACCTCCTTTTCCTCTGCCGTTGGTTCTTCCTGGGCGCCTCCATAAAAACGTCTGCTGCACCCCATATCCTGACAGCTCATACAGTCTGAATTACAGCCGGACTGTATTTTAGACATATCTCTGCCTTTTCTTTCTCCGGCAATTTTAATTTTATTCTGGATAGCGGTAAGCGCTGCCAGAACAAAAAACGCTCCTGGAGCCAGAACAAAAATACTGCATGGCACATAGCTTTCTGGCATAATGGCAGCGCCAAACATTTCCCCTGCTCCAAGCAGCTCCCTGACTGCCCCGATTATTGTTAAAGCAAAGGTAAAACCAAGCCCCATGCCTATTCCGTCAAAAAGAGAGGGGAGCACACCGTTTTTGGAAGCATACGCTTCTGCACGCCCTAAAATAATACAGTTTACAACAATTAACGGAATGTAAAGTCCCAATGCGTCATATAAAAAAGGAATAAAAGCTTTCAGTAAAAGCTCAACCACTGTTACAAAGGAAGCAATAATCACAATAAATGCAGGAATCCTTACCTTGTCAGGAATCACTTTCCTTAACATGGATATAAACATATTGCTTAAAGCTAATACCACCATAGTGGTAAGACCCATACCCAGCCCGTTTATTGCTGATGTAGTTACGGCAAGAGTCGGGCACATACCCAGCATAAGCACAAAAGTAGGATTTTCCTTAATCAGCCCGTTAAACAGCCGTTCTGTTATCTTATTCTGTTTCATTGCCGCTGCCTCCTAACTGGGTCTGAAAATAATAAAGACCGCTATTTACCGCTGTTGTAACAGCATTTGTTGTAATCGTTGCACCACTGATGGCATCAATCTGTTCCTCTGATACCGCCCCGGTTTTGGTGTACACAAAACTGGTAACATTCTTATCTGCAAACTGGGGTTTTAAAACATCTTCCGCCTTCATTCCAAGGCCGGCAGTTTCTGAAATATCCAATATAGAAATTCCATTTAACTTCCCATCATTCCAAATCCCCATTGTAAAAGTAATATCACCGCCATATCCTTCATGACTTGTTACAGTAAGCACATACCCCATCACACTTCCATCTTTATCCTTTGCTGCCAACACCTTATCAATGTCAGTTCCGCCAAAACCGGCTTCTTCCCACGATGCCTTCCAGTCTGCATCCTCCATCACCGGCATATCCAGCTCTTCAAAATCATGGGCAGCGCTAAATACCTCATTATATGCCGCCTTAGCCGCCGCTTCCTCTGCACGTGCAATCGGCTCTTTGGTAATCTGATACACAAAACCAAGAATCAGACCTGAACACAAAGTAATAAGCAAAAGGATGGCAGCATCTTTCAACATACTTCTCATGCTCTTTCCCCTCCTTTTCCGAATGCTTTTGGCATGGTAATCTTTTCAATCAAAGGCACCAGCAAATTGCCTAAAATAATCGCATAGGAAACACCTTCTGCCGAAGGGCCAAAGATACGGAATATTCCCGTCAGCAGACCTAACACTACGCCGTACAGATACTGGCCTTTTTTGGTTACAGGTCTTGTTACATAATCTGTAGCCATAAAGAAAGCGCCCAGCATCAGACCTCCCCCTGCCAGATGTGCGCTGACAAAGGCAGGGTCAATACCATGACCGCCAAACAATACAAGAAAAACGACAAATGTCACTATGTAAGTTCCTGAAATCTTTAAATCAATAATTCCCAGAAGAATCAGGATACATGCCCCAATCACAATCGCTACCATAGAAGTCTCCCCTATGGTTCCTCCCGTCTTTCCAATCACCATATTCAGAATGTTTACGCTCTCCCCCGCTTTTAAACTGGCAAGTGGCGTTGGTCCTGTATATGCGTCACATTCAAAATTGCACATGATAGAAGTGTAGGAAATCAACAGAAAGCACCTTGCTCCCAGCGCTGGGTTCATAAAATTCTGCCCAAGGCCTCCGAAAAGCATTTTCACTACTAAAATCGCAAAAATTCCGCCAATTACGCCAATCCACCAGGGCGCTGAAGATGGCAGATTCAGCGCAAGCAAAAGCCCTGTCACCACTGCCGAGAAATCCCCTATTGTTACCTTTTTGTGCATTGCTTTTTCATATACGTACTCCGCAAGCACACAAGTTGCCACCGTAATTACTATTAATATAAGCGCATCCAATCCAAAATTATAAATGCCAAAACCTGCTGCAGGCAGCAGGGCAATCACCACAGAAAGCATAATATTACTGGTAGTGACCTTAGATCTGACATGGGGATTGGATGAAACCTTCATCAAATCGCTCATCTCTTTCCTTCCTCTCTATTTATAGTTCCACTTCACTGTTTTTATGTTCTATCTGGTTATTTCTTCTTCTTTGCCAGCTGCATTTTCCTCATGGATTTTATAACCTGGGTAAGCGGCCTCTTTGCCGGGCATATGTAACTGCAGCACCCGCATTCACAACACTCCATTCCATTATTTTTGAGAAATGCTTCCTCATCATAATGCTCTGCATAGTCGGCCAGTTTCCGGGGCACAACTCTGCCTGGGCATACTTCCACACACTTTCCACAATTAATGCAGGCGCTTGGTTCCATCGCTGATACTTCGTCTTTGGTAAGACAAAGAAGCGCTGAAGAAGTCTTGGTAGTCGGCACATCCAGGTCAAAAATACCAAATCCCATCATCGGCCCCCCGGATATAATCTTAACCGGTTTCTCTTTAAAGCCACCTGCCGCTTCTACCAGCTCATGATAATTGGTTCCAATTCTCACTTTAAAGTTTGCCGGGTCTGCAATGGCATCTCCTGTAACCGTTACAATCCGATACATCAAAGGCCTTCCGCCTATCACTGCATTGTATATGGAAATTACCGTGTCCACATTATTAACCACACACCCTGCGTCTGCCGGAAGCATAGCAGCATGAATAGCCCGGCCTGTAGCAGCATAAATAAGCTGACGCTCCGAGCCTTGAGGATATTTCGTTTTCAGAGCCTTTACTGTAATTTTGTCCTCATCACGGACAAGTTTTTTCAGCAAAGCAATACAATCTGGTTTATTGTCTTCCACTGCCAGTATTCCTCTGGCGTTTTCAAACAGACTTAAAGAAACCTTAAGCCCTCCAATCAGCTTTTCCGGTTCTTCCAGCATCTTCCGGTAATCAGAAGTAAGATATGGCTCGCATTCTGCACAGTTTACTATTACGTACTCAATATTATCAGGCTCCTTGGGAGAAAGCTTTACAGCAGTTGGGAACCCTGCCCCTCCCATACCAACAATACCTGCTTCTCTTATAATCGCTATCTTATCTTCCCTCGTAAGCTCTTCAAAAGGTATCATTTTCCGCCATTTTACTTCTTCGTACAGGCCATCGTTTTCTACAACAATACTCATCACATTGTCGCCAGTAACCACTCTTCTGGGTTCAATTGCCTTAACCGTCCCTGAAACAGTCGCATAGATATGCGCAGATACAAAACCTCCTTCTTTTGCAATTACCTGTCCCGCCAGCACCCTGTCACCATTTTTGACAATGGGCTGGGCTGGCGCCCCAATGTGTTGGGATAAGGGGTACACCAAATCTCCCTTGGGCAGCACCTCCCTAATAGGTTTGTCCTTAGACAAATCCTTACCGTCATATGGATGGATTCCTCCCGCAAATGTTAATTTTGCCACTCAATTCCCTTCTTTCCTTCTATATTTATCAGTTCGCTGACTGAATATATTCCATCCTTTTAAATATACTATTTTTTTGTCGGATTTACAACCGCACTTAAAAAGATTTTTTGTATTGGATAGAACTGGCTTCACGTACAGTATTTTAATTAAGACGGCTATTTTTTGTCGAAAACACTACTGTATTTTCAAAAAATATGCTAAACTAGAGTGTATACTCTGGACAGACAATATTATTCCAAAAAAGTCTGCGGTAAATTTATGCCTGCATTCAGATTCATATGTGCTGGCAAGAATGGGGGTTTTATGAAAACAGAAGAAATCATTCTCGGTAATTTTCAATTAAAATATCCACTGGAGCGCTTAGCTCCCTTAAACCAAATTTTATTTTTAGATATAGAAACCACTGGTTTTCTCTCTTCCGGCTCCACAATCTATTTAATAGGCTGTGCCTTTTATTCAGAAGGAAACTGGGTCATCAGGCAATGGTTTGCCCAATCCGCTGACGAAGAAGGGGAACTAATCAGAGTTTTTTTAACTTTTGCTGAACAATACACCTATCTGGTTCATTATAATGGTAATACCTTTGACCTCCCATTTATCAAGCAAAAAGCTGCAAAATATGGATTTGTCTGCAACTTTGACCAGATGGAAGGGCTGGATATCTACCGCCGGATTGCCCCATATAAAAATTTTCTAAAGATCTCTGACTGCAAGCTGAAAACAATAGAGGAATTTTTAGAGATAGGACGTGAAGATACATACAATGGCGGAGAGCTTATCAAGGTTTACAAGGAATTTACTTTCTCTCACGATTACCGCCTATATCATACACTGCTTCTTCACAATTCGGAGGATATGAAGGGAATGCTGGAAAGTCTTCCCGTTCTTGCCTACTATGATTTATTTAACAGCAGTGTAAAAGCCTGCAAAGTACAGGCCAACTATTATAATGATATTCATGGCATTCCGAGAAAAGAACTTGTTCTCCAATTGGTATTTCCTTCCTTCCTCCCCAAACCAGTCTCTTTTATGGGAAGGGGATGCCACTTTAAAGGGGAAGGCCATGAAGGAACATTAATTGTCCCCATATTCGAAGAGGAACTGAAATATTTTTATGCTAATTACAAGGACTATTATTATCTTCCCACAGAAGATATGGCGCTTCATAAATCCATAGCTTCCTTTGTAGATAAAGATTATCGGCAACAAGCTACTGCTGCCAACTGTTATACAAGAAAGTTCTCCTGCTATCTTCCGCAGTGGAATGTTCTTACTGTACCTTTTTTTAAGCGGGACTATAAAAGCAAAGACCTGTTTTTTGAACTTACCGATGACATTAAGAAAAACCGGCAACTATTTTCAGATTATGCAAGTCATGTACTTAATGCCATGGCTTTGCAGGATTAAAATTTACATACTGCAGAAGTGATTTTCAGATATGTAAAATATCCAAATTATTTTAAAAATATGAATACGCAAAAAATCAGGCAGAGAAAAAACTTCTCTGCCTGATTTTTATTTTTCAGGACGTTCATAGTAAAAGGAATTTTTCCTTTCGTATCCAATCTCTTTGTGATTAATAATCTGCTCTGTGCTTCCAATAAATAGAACTCCTCCAGGAGCAAGGGATTGGTAGAATTTTTTAAACACTTCATCCTTTGCTTCCTCTGTAAAATAAATCAGCACATTACGGCAAACAATCATATGATATCCTTTGGCATAATTATTTTCAAGAAGATTGTGCTCCTTAAACTCTACCCTGGATTTGATATCATTGGATATTTGGTATGACAATCCAATTTTTGTAAAATACTTTTTCTTTAAATCATCTGGAACTGCTGCAATACTCTTTTCACTGTACAGACCAACTTTAGCCTTGGCAATAACCTGCTTATCCAAATCTGTCGCTGTAACACGAATCAGATTCAATGGGATATGCCTGGACAATGCCATCACAAGAGAATATGGCTCATCTCCTGTGGAACAGGCAGCGCTCCATATTTTCAGACTCTTGCCAAATTTACCAATAAGCTCTGGTATAATCTGCTTTTCCATTACTCTCCACTGGTCTGGATTCCTGTAGAATTCCGACACATTGATAGTAAGATAATTCACAAATTCTTCAAATCTGGCCTTATCTGTTTTGAGAACATGCACATAATCTTCATAACCTTTGATGCCATGTTTGGTTATCAACGCATCAATCCTGCGCTTCATCTGCCGTTCTTTATAGCTATTTAAGTCTATTTTGGTAAGTGCGAGCACAGCACTCTTAAACTTTTCATAATCATAAGCCATAACCAAATCCCCGCCCCAGGATATTTTATTTTTCAGCTGCTTCTGATGCAATCACTTCATCAATGTCAACGGAAACTGTATCTCCCTGCTCTGCCGCAGGTTCAGCTGTCAAAAGCGCTTTGATGCTTAAGCTGATCTTCTTGTCATTACTGTTGAAATCTACTACCTTAGCTGTAACTTTCTCACCAACTTTAAGCACATCTGCTGGCTTCTCAATATGCTCTCTGGATATCTGGGATACATGAAGTAACGCATCCACACCAGGTTCTAATTCAATAAACGCGCCAAAATCGGTCATTCTTGCTACTCTTCCGGTCACTTCTGTGCCCACAGAGTATTTTTCATCTGCATTCTTCCAGGGATTGGCATCCTCGAACTTAAGGCTTAATGCAATCTTGGTGCCTGAAATTTCTTTAATGAATGTCTTAACCTTATCGCCAACCTTAAATACCTTTCTGGGATTTTCAACACGTCCCCAGGACATTTCGGAGATATGAAGAAGTCCGTCTGCTCCTCCAATATCAATAAATGCGCCAAAATCAGTTACATTCTTGACAACGCCTTCTACCACATCGCCAACCTGAATGCTTTCAAGAAGCTTTCTCTGCATTTCCGCCTTCTCCGCTACCAAAAGCTGCTTGCGGTCCCCGATATATCTTCTTCTCTTGGGATTGTATTCACTTATTACAAATTGAACCTCTTGACCAGCGTATTTGGTCAGATCCTTTTCAAACACATCTGAAACAAGGCTTGCAGGAATAAAAATACGCACCTCATCAATAACAACGCTTAAGCCGCCGTCAAGTACCTGTGCCACTTTTGCAGTAAGCACTTCTTTGTTGTTAAAGGCCTCCTCTATTCTCTTGTTTCCACGGTCAGCAGCCAGTCTCTTATAGGTCAGGATAACCTGTCCCTCCCCATCATTAACTTTAAGGACTTTAACTTCCATGGCGTCACCCGGTTTTGCTACAGTTGTAAGGTCCACATTGGGTTCGTTGGTATATTCGTTTCTGGTTAAAATACCATCAGATTTATAGCCGATGTTAAGAATAATCTCTTCCGGCTTAACATCAATGACCGTACCCTCAACTACCTCTCCTGTATGTATTGTCTTTAATGATTCTTCCAACATTTGTTCAA
>CAMUHA010000096.1 GCA_947088515.1 uncultured bacterium | reverse complement strand
GGGGAGGCGGCAGAAATCTGTATGAATAATTTGATTTTGTGCGACATTGGGGATGGGCAGAATCTTTCAGAAAACCTGTCCACCTTTTCTGCCCATATTACCAATGTATTGGATATTTTAAGAAAAGCAGACAAAGAAAGCCTGGTGGTTATGGATGAGCTTGGCTCTGGCACTGACCCGGCGGAAGGGATGGGCATTGCCGTTGCGATATTAAAGGAGTTGAAAAAAAGCGGCGCGCTGTATCTGGTTACTACCCACTACCCGGAAATAAAATCTTACACAGAAAGAGAAGACGGCGTGGTCAATGCCAGAATGACTTTTGACAAGGAAAGCTTAAGGCCCTTATACCAGCTTGTAATTGGAGAGGCTGGGGAAAGCTGTGCTTTTTATATTGCAAGAAAGCTTGGGATGCCCATCTATATGTTGGAAGAAGCGGAACGGGCGGCCTATGGCAGCGCCTGCGGCGTGGACTTTGGAGTAAATGCTAACGGGCAAAAAGGGGAGAAGCAAAAAGAGGTTAAGGATTGGAAAAACATAGGTCAGGAGGTGGAGTGGGACTTAAAGAAGGAAACCAGCGCCCATATACAAAAAAGCAGACCGCCAGTTTTAAAAGACAAAGCGGCGGAAAAGTTTAAACGGGGAGACAGTGTAATGATTTATCCTGACAAGAAAATTGCCATTGTCTGCGACCCGGCGGATGAAAAGGGTGTGCTGCGGGTGCAGCTTCCTGATAAAAAGATTTATATTAATCATAAAAGAGTAAAGCTCCATGTAGCGGCAGAAGAGCTATACCCGGAAGATTATGATTTTTCTATTATTTTTGATACAGTGGAAAACAGAAAAGCAAGACATCAGATAGAAAGAAAGCATGTGGAGGATGTTGTGGTAAAGTATGAATAAACATTAACAAAGGGCGGCTCCAATATCAGGAGCCGCTGGAAGTGTAATGCCGGACTCCCATTTTCCACAATAACAGGCAGGGAAGAATAAACAGACAGGCTACAAGGGGCAGCAGACCATAGTAAGGCTTTCCACGGTCTAACAGGTAAAGCAGGGGATAGTATTGGACGAGCGTATAGGGTATTACAAAGGTACACAGCTGCATTACTCTTTTTCCGTAAATGCTGACAGGATACTTACCGTATTCCCGCGCCCCATCAGTAAAAATATTCATAAATTCCAGCCCCTCTATGGTAAAAAAGCAGATAGAGGCGTAAATCAGAAACAGGCCGCTAAACACAGCAATGCCGCCGGTCAGCATGGTCAAAATTACTAAAACCTTGCAGAAGGTCCATCTTATATTTGATGTCTGGATACCATAAAAGAAGATAACAGCCGCCTGCACAAGGCGTCCAATCTGGCTGAATTTTATACGGCTTCCCAAAACCTGAAGGATTTCATTTCTGGGACGCACTAAGATACGGTCAAATTCGCCCAGGCTTACTATGCCTTTAAAGCTGTCAAATCCTCTGGCAAAAGTCTCCGCTAAGGAAAATTCCATCAAAGTGATGCTGAAGCACAAAAGCGCTTCATTATATGTAAAACCTTCCACAATGGAAAACCGCTGAAACATAAAATGAATTCCTAAGAATACGTTAAAAGTTACGAGGAATTGTCCAATGATGGAAAGAATAAAAGAGATTTTGTATTCCATGGCGCTTTTTAAGTGTATCATAAAAAATTTTCCATATAACCTCATAACATATCACTCCTTTCTTTTTGGCAGGGTCAATATCTGACAGAAAGTATTTTTACATGAGTTAAGCTAACCGCCCTGTACAGTAATCTTTTTCATTGCCAGTGCATCCAGAATTTTTCCGGCACAGACAAGGAGCGTCAGCCAAAAAAACTGCAGGACAATGGCATGGTACATAGAAGTTCCTGACAAATCCCCGCTGTAAATCCGCAGAGGGACGTTTTGCATGGAGGCAAAGGGCAGCAGCTCCAGGATTTTCCGGACATGGTCAGGAAAGAAAGGCAGAGGAATAACGCCGCCGGAAAAAAATTCAACGATGGATACTGCCGCCATACGTATACCATCAGGGGATATGGTAAAAAAGGACACCATATATACCAGCATACAAAAGGCAACCGTAACGCCTACTCCCAAAAGCATTGTAAGTATAAAAAGCAGAAAGGAAGAGAAATCTTTTGGGAACATCAGGCCAAAAGGCGCCGGAAGAACCAGGGCTGTCAGTAAAATCGGCATACAGCGGAGCAGTGCCTTGGAAAAACGGTTTGCAAGGCTCCTTGCAAACCACATGTGATAAATATTGATTGGACGGCATAATTCATAAACAATATTTCCGTTTATAATAGAGTCGAAAATTTCATTTTCCATCATCCAGGCCATAAATAAAGCCAGAAAAGCCTGCTGCATCCACACATAGGAACAGGTGGCCTGAAAGGTCATGGGAAAAGCCTGTGGCTGTGAACGGTAAAAGGCCCGGAACATAAGAATTTCCATGATTCCCCACACAAACTGTGTAACAATGCCTGCAGCTGCAGCAGCCCGGTATTGCAGCCCCGTACTAAAACGGAGCCTGAAAAAAGCAACATATTTGCGCATTATAATCCTCCATTTTGTTTCCAAAGTCTCTGGTACAAAAGAATGTCTTTAGATATTGTGATTCCGGTAAAAGGCGGCAAGGCCTTCTTCTGTGCTGTCGTAGCCTTTTTTGATTTCTTCAATGCTGCCGTCTAAAAGGATGGTTCCTTTGCCGATTAAAATCACTCTGTTTGTAAGAGCTTCAATATCCTGCATATCGTGAGTGGTCAAAATAACGGTGGTTCCTTTTTCCTTATTCAGTTTGCAGATAAAGTCTCTGACTGCCAGTTTGGAAACTGCGTCAAGTCCAATGGTGGGTTCGTCCAGAAATAATATCTGGGGGCTGTGCAGAAGGGAGGCCGCAATCTCACAGCGCATCCGCTGTCCTAAAGAAAGCTGTCTTACCGGGGTCTTCAGCAGTTGGCCAAGCCCCAGCATTTCTGTCAGTTCTTCCAGGTTTTTATTATAAATGTGGGGACCAATTTGATAGATTTCTTTTAAAAGCTCAAAGGAATCCATAACAGGCACATCCCACCAAAGCTGGGTACGCTGTCCGAACACTACGCCAATGTTTTTCACATATTCAATTCTGTTTTTCCAGGGAATAAACCCGTTAACAAGGCAGGAGCCTGATTCTGGGGTTAGAATACCGCTTAAAATTTTGATAGTAGAACTCTTGCCGGCGCCGTTGGGTCCTATGTAGCCAACCATTTCACCGTCTCCAATAGTAAAAGAAACGTCGTTAAGAGCGTGAATGTACTCATATTCCTTGTGGAACAGAGCTTTAAGAGCCGAAGAAAAACCGGCATCACGTTTAGAGACTTTGTAAGTCTTGCATACATGTGTAAGTGTAATCATGTCTGCCTCCTCCTGGTAGTATTATAGTAGGTTATAACTTGCCAGGCAGGTCTGCCTTTCCGGGAACAATCAATTCCCAAATCCGGCAGAGAATTGCCGTAGGTAAGTATGGAGTTGTCTGTTCACTTTCATGTTTTCTGCCTGCAGGCAATGGCGAAATGCAAAGCTGTAAAAGAACAAAGGGCTTATGGATTTCACATATACCTACGTGTCAGGCACAAAAGTGAAGGGAATTTCAGACTATCACAACTGCATAAAAATGTCAATTATTCGTTTTATTTTTGAAAAATCCCTTTCATGAATTTCTATGAATGCTTTCCATTAAATTTTTTGTAAGTATAAAAAAACAGAATCACTGCCAGTGCAGTGGAAAGGTAGTCTGCGGCAGGCTGGGCGGCAGCCAGCATTGGCGCAGAATCAAACAGCCGACGGAAAATCAGCAGGATTGGGATATAAAGCAGTCCCTGACGGCTGATGGAAAGGATCAGGGAAGGGATTGCCGCTCCGGTGGACTGGATGGCATTGATAAATACAAACAATAGTCCCATAACCGGCCCGGAATAAATATAAATACGTGCAAATGCAATTCCGTATCCGGAGGCGTCCGGGTTATCCAGAAATGCGTGTACCAAAGGTCCTGCCCCCAAGTAGCAGATAGCGGTCATAATAAGGCTAAGACCAAAGGCAAGGCAAAGAGAAAATTTTAGCACACCAGAATATCTTTTTTTATTTCCAGCGCCAAAGCAGTAACCCAAAAGAGGCTGAATGCCGCTTCCAAGACCAATTAAAAGCATGACAACAATCATATTGACTTTCATTGCAACACCAAGCCCGGCTACAGTCATATCGCCATATTCTGACATAATGTTGTTAGTTATGATATTGGAAGCGCTCATCAGAATACTGTTGAGAGATGCAGGGATACCAATGGCAAGTACGCCAGCGGAAATTCCGCTTCCAGCCAGATAATCCCTGGGGTGAATGGACAGCAGGGTTTTCCCGGAAAGCAGGTGACGCAGATAAAACAGGGCGGCCACAACATTTCCGATTACAGTAGCGATAGCTGCGCCCGCCACATTCCAGTGAAGACCAAGAATCATAATGGGGTCTAAGATGATGTTGGCCATATTTCCTATAATCATTCCCATCATAGCGGTTTTGGCATTCCCGTCAGCACGGATAATGTTGCTGAAACTGTTGCTTACAATCAGAAAAGGAATTCCGGCGGCAACAATATTCAGATATTGGGAAGTATAGTCGATTGTATCATCGCTTGCGCCGATTGCACGGCAGATGGGGGCGGCAAACAGCCATATAAATATCATGGCGATTACGCCAATTGTAAGCCCTGTCCAAAAGCAGAATGCAGATGTATGCTTTGCCCTCTGCGACTTTCCTTCCCCCAGCATACGGGATATCAGCGATGTGCCGCCAATGCCAAATAACATACCCACTGCCATAAAAATAAGGAAAGCGGGCGTTGCTATGGATATGGCGGCTACCATGTAGGCGTCTTTAGTCTGACCAATAAAAAAAGTATCGGCCAGATTGTAGACAAGTACCATTAACATACTGACGATAGAAGGCACGATATTGCTAATAACTGCTTTGGGGATGGGAGCATCCCGGAAAATTTCTGTTGTCTTGTCCATTGGAGCGTTTTCTCCTGGGGTGGTTTGAAGGGTGTCTTGGCTTGCAGTATCCTGCGGTTTTGTTTTATTTTGCATATTTTCCTCCTGTATTAAGTTTTTCTCCTCCAATTTGGGAGAGTTTATTATTTAAAGGCAGTATTATCCTCATTTTGTTGTAAGCCTGGGACTTTTTCAGCCTGCTGCAGGTTTTGATAGATTTGAAAAAGAGATTTTTCCAATATTTCCATGTTTTCTTCAGGGATACCGGCACAGAGAAGGGATTCATGACCAGCGGAACTGCCAAGATGTTTTTTCATGATGACAGCTCCTTTTGGCGTTAGCAGAATTGCTTTGCACCGGGAATCCCTGGAGGATTCTTTCCGGTATATTAGTTCCTTTTTTTCTAATATTTTTAAAACATGAATAACGCTGGTATGTTGCACGCCAAAAAAGGCAGCTATATCGGAAAGGGTGTTCTTATCGCTGCCATTAAAATAGAGGTACTCCAAAATATCTATTTGTGTACTGGTCAGGTCATAGTCACGGTACTCATAATTTCTCCGGCGTTCCAGAATAATATGGATTTTTTTCAGGTACAAACCTATCTGATTCATTTTTATAACCATGTTCCTTTCCAAAGCCCGGAGACTTTGGCGTAGCATAAATTTCCAGATTGAAAATTCAGGTACGCTATATAAATACTTTTTATGTGTAGCAGGCTACATTATAACGTAGCCTGCTACACATGTCAATATTAAAATGTAACAGGACATGATAAATGCTGTAAGACAGAATAAGCAGCAGGGCAATGCCCCATAACCAACCGGGCAAATATGGACTGTTTCAGTTTACGTCAGCTTTCCCAGGTTTCGTTACATTTCCCGGTAATGAGCTTAATTCTTTTCCGGTTAGTGACGATATAAACCATAAGCTATAGTGTAAAATATGGCAGTCGGAGTAAGGATAACGGATTATCCTTTTGGAATGGAGGTAGAAGGAGCTATGAAAGTACAAAACGCAACGATTTTTATGGGTGACACCACCAGAAGTGAGAGGCATAACGGTATTGCGGAGGAAAAAAACGGGCGTAGAAGTATATTTGCAGGGGACATGAATAAAAGTTTTGACCCCATTGCCCGGAAAAGGCAGCAGGCAAAACAGCAGGCAATGAAAATTGTTGGAGATGCGTGGGCAAATGAAAGGAAGCTGGATGCAGACCTTGCGGATAAAAGAGAAAGGCTAAAGGAATGCAGGGCATTGAAGCTGGAAGCTGAAAATGGGTTAAAGGAAATAGATGAGGAAGCCAAAACGCTTAAAGAAACCTATGGCATCAAGGACGAGGCCCAGGCAAAGGAAGACTTGGAGCTATTGGGCAAACGGGACGCTTCTTTAGAGGAAGGGTCAGATATAAAACTGACAGAAGAAGAGAAGGAAAGGCTTTCCCAGATAGATGAGGCGGGTTTGAAAGAGTACCAGAAGCAGAGTGAAGAACTGGAAAGACAGCGTAAAGTCCTGAATGCACAAATTGCCGAAACGGATAATGAGATGTATGCTATTTCTGCTGCTCTTTCAGACAGCAAAATAAACAGACCACAGATTCAGGCCAAAACTATAATGAAAGCACAGGAGAGTGCAGATGAGATAATGGAAGCGGCCAGCAAAGAAATTATTGGCATGCTGCAACAGGAAGCGAAAGACCATATCGACGAAGAGATGGAGGAAAAGAAGGAAGCAGCCGAAGAGAAGGCCGAAAAGGAAGAAGAGGAAAAGGAAAAGCTCGAAAAAATCAAGGAAGAGAAGAAAGAAAAAGAAGAATTTGTGGAAGAGGTTGCAGACACCACAGATGTGATTGTGGAAGCGGACGAGGTTTTAAAAGAGGTGCAAAAGGACATCAAAAAGGTGATGGACGAGATGAAGCTGCTTGAAGAGGACCTTAAAGGAGCAGCAGTTGACACCACGCTTTAATTTATGTATGGTCAGCCCTCTTCAAACGGGATTTCTCTTTCGGAAAGAAAATGTGTGATAAAATCATCCCAGAGTTTATCAGGGGTTTTGTCAGGAAGAAAAGTATAAAAAGCGGTGGCGGTAATGCAGGTAAGCGTACTGCCATCGTATTTTATATTAAGGACAAAAGCTTTGATGTCTGTTAAGGTAACAGAGGCGCTGCCTGCTTTTAGTATCTGGGTAATTATCTCCGGTTTTAAGTGGAGTACCAGCTTAAAGCCCACAGGTGTCCTTTTTCCTTTAATCAGGTCAAAGCACAGGGAGCGCATATCCTTCCACTGGGAAAATTCATAGGGCGGCAGACCACTGTCATCATTGATATCCCCGGTAAAAAATTCTTTTTCCATATGTCCGTCAATGGCAAAAGTATTGTAAGTGGTGATGGAGGCTTCTGCAAGCAGAAAGGAATCAAATGCGCTGGTGCCCAGCAGCCGTCCCATAAAGCTTTTTACATCTTTGATACGATAGGATTTCATAAATACTCCTGTTTCCATGTTTTGTGGTGTAATTTATAGCATAAAGAGATTATTTTTGTAGTTGTACATTTTGTGTTCCAAATGTTTTATAGGAGCGTAGCCGGCGTAAATAATATTGCGCCGGCAGCTGCAAAGTTGGTAAGACTAAGGCATTTTCAGGAGAGATATTTCTTAGCCTGCTCCGTAATCAGCGCATGGTCGTCAAAATAATTGATTTTCATTGCTTTTTTTACTTCATCAAGAGTCTGGGCGGCAACCTCTCTTGCTTCTATGCTGCCTTTGCGGAGAATTTCGTAAACCGCCGGGATATCTTTTTCCCATTCTTTTCTTTTGGCGCGGATAGGTGCAAGCTCTTCCTGGAGTACCTTATTTAAAAACTTCTTGACCTTTACGTCTCCAAGTCCGCCTCTGGTATAGTGGGCTTTTAATTCCTCCAGATTTTCATATTCAGGAAGGTAATCTGCAAACATTTCCTCTTTACAGAAAGCATCCAGATAAATGAAAACGGGATTGCCTTCCACCTGGCCGGGGTCAGATACCTGCAGGTGGTTGGGGTCTGTGAACATGGACATAACCTTTTTGCGGACCTCTTCTTCTGTATCGGACAGATAGATACAATTGTTTAAGGATTTGCTCATTTTTGCTTTTCCGTCAATGCCGGGAAGCCGCAGGCAGGCTTTATTGCCAGGAAGCAGCACATCCGGTTCTACCAGGGCGTCACCATAAATGGAATTAAACTTGCGGACAATTTCTCTGGTCTGCTCAATCATGGGAAGCTGGTCTTCACCTACAGGGACAGTGGTGGCTTTAAATGCGGTAATGTCCGCAGCCTGACTGATGGGGTAGGTGAAAAAGCCTACCGGAATGCTTGCTTCAAAATTGCGCATTTGGATTTCAGACTTTACGGTAGGATTGCGCTGCAGTCTGGATACAGTTACAAGGTTCATGTAATAGAAAGAAAGCTCACAAAGCTCAGGAATTTGTGACTGGATAAAAAGGGTGGATAAATCCGGCGACAGGCCGCAGGATAAATAATCCAGCGCAACTTCAATAATATTCTGACGGACCTTTTCCGGCTGCTCTGCATTGTCTGTCAGAGCCTGGGCATCGGCAATCATGATAAAAATTTTGTCATATATACCGGAATTTTGCAGCCTGACCCTTTCTTTTAAGGAACCTGCATAATGACCTACATGCAGGCGGCCAGTGGGTCTGTCACCGGTTAAGATTATTTTAGGCATAACTAATTACTCCTTTTTATTTCTAAGTATGTCTGTCAAAATGGACAACAAAAATATTATACACTATTAGCAGGAAATTTCCTATAAGCAGAAATAAAAAATACGGTGGATTTTACCTATAATATGGTATAAAATGAGGAACGGGGGTAAAAATGCAATGGAAATTTTAAATAAGATGCTAAATAAACTTACTTATGTCCGCATTATTGCCATGGGGTATCTTGCGGTGATTTTAACAGGAACGCTGCTGCTTATGCTGCCGATATCCACGGCGCCTGGGGAGAAAACAGACTTTCTTACTGCGCTTTTTACGGCCACCAGCGCCACCTGTGTGACAGGACTTGTGGTGGCGGATACTTCTACCCATTGGACGGCTCTGGGGCAGGTCTTTGTGATTATGATGATACAAATTGGCGGTCTTGGATTTATGACTATGGGAATTTTGCTTGCCATGGCGTTAAAAAAAAGGATTTCCCTGCGGGCAAGAGGACTTTTGCAGGAGAGTATGAATTATATGCAGATGGGCGGCGTCATCCGTCTGGTCAAAAGGGCATTTTTGGGAACGCTTTTGTTTGAAGGAGTTGGAGCGGCGCTGCTTGCGGTGCGATTTATTCCTCTATTTGGTATCGGCAGGGGGATATTTTATGGTATTTTCCATTCTGTGTCGGCCTTTTGTAATGGGGGCTTTGACCTGATGGGCAGGCATTACGGAAAGTATTGTTCTTTGGTGGAATTTTATGGGGATACGCTGGTAAATTTGACGCTTATGTCACTGATTATTCTGGGTGGTATTGGATTTTTTGTGTGGAGCGATATAAGAGACAACAAGCTCTGCTTTAAAAAATATATGCTCCATACAAAGATGGCATTATTCTCCACCTTCGTTTTGTTGGCGGCAGGAACACTGTTATACTACATTTTTGAGAATGAGAATCTCCTTGCAGGTATGAGCGGTAAAGAAAAGTTTCTTTCTGCTGCCTTTAGCTCCGTTACGGCAAGGACCGCGGGTTTTAACTCCATTGATACAGGAGGCCTTACCAATGCGTCCAAGCTGCTTACAGTGGTGCTGATGTTTATTGGAGGAAGTCCTGGTTCCACAGCGGGCGGAATTAAGACTGTAACTACGCTTGTGCTGGTGGTTTATGTCTGGTCAAATTTACGGGAGAGCAAAGGGGTAAATATTTTTCACAGGCGGCTGGATGACGATGTGATACGCAAGGCCAGTAATGTGGTGGTTATCAGTCTCCTGATGGCAATTTTTTCGGTAATATATATCTGCTTTAAGCAGCCGTATCTTCCTGTGGAGGATGTAATGTTTGAGGTGTTTTCAGCAATAGGGACAGCGGGAATGAGCACAGGCATAACAAGGGAGCTAACCCTGGGTTCAAGGATTGTGGTGATACTTTTAATGTATTGCGGGCGGATTGGAAGTATGTCCTTTGCCCTTTCTTTTACAGAAAGAAAGAAGGTGGCCCCTGTACAATTCCCCATCGAAAAAATAATGATAGGCTAAAAACAACAGAGAGATTACAATACTGGAATAAAAAAGAGGAGGAACAGAATGAAGTCGGTATTAATTGTAGGGCTTGGAAGATTTGGCCAGCATCTTTGTAAAATGATGGTTAAACTGAAAAATGAGGTTATGGTGATTGATGTAAAGGAGGATAATGTGGAGGCAATGATGCCTCTTGTGACCAATGCACAGATTGGCGACTGTACCAATGTGGAAGTGTTAAAAAGCATTGGTGTCAATAACTTTGATATATGTTTTGTCTGTATTGGCACTAATTTCCAGAGCAGTCTGGAGATTACTTCCTTGTTAAAGGAAAATGGAGCAAAGTATGTGGTCAGCAAAGCCACAAGGGACATTCAGGCAAAATTTCTTCTGCGCAATGGGGCGGATGAGGTGATCTATCCCAACCGGGATATTGCGGAGAAGGCGGCATTTAGATACAGCTCCAGTCATGTATTTGATTATATTGAACTAAATGACGAATATTCCATTTATGAAATTCCTGTGGCACAGGAATGGGTGGGCAGGACTATCAAGGATGTAAATTTCCGTGCAAAATATAAAGTGAGTATTCTGGGATTTAAGCATGGGGAGGAAACCCAGCTCCTTCCCATGGCGGATCATGTGTTTGACGATAAGGAGCACTTAATGGTGGTAGGCAGAATTGGGGATGTGGACCGTCTGCTGGAAAAGTTTGATAATGTTAAAGTTAAGAAAAATCGTAAGTAGAATCGGTACAGATATAAAAGCATATTATTGGGCAGGAATCATTTTTCTGCTGTATTTTCTGGGGGCAAACTTCCTGTTTGGAGTTCTATGTCCCCAGTTGATTATCACTGGCATTCCATGTGCAGGGTGTGGTCTGACAAGGGCGGCATTTTGTCTTATATGGGGACAGGTAAGGCAGGCGGCGCAAATCAATCCGTCTGTTTTTCCTGCAGCGTTTTTTTTGCTCTACTGTGGGTATTTCCGTTATATAAAAGGAAAAAAGATTAGAAAATTTGGGGGAATATTGGCGATTTTGGTGGCAGTTATGCTGGTCATTTATGGATGCCGCATGTATCGCTATTTTCCGGACAAGGAGCCTTATGTTTATTATGAGAACAACCTGATGGCAGGAAGAATTCCGGGGTATGAGGAATGGATATCAAAGCAGCGTTTAGATTTTGCATAATGCCCGCCCAGATTTCAGGAGGAAAACTGTCACATCTTCTGAATCTGGGCGGGTATTAATCTCCCACAAGTTTTGTGGTCTGCATTAATTTTAGATATTATCGCTAAAAGAATTGTTTCCAGAAAGAGTAAGTTCAAAAGTATAATCATAAACGCTTGTATACAATTCCCATATCTTTTTAACAGAAGGTATTGAATCCCTGCTGCCTGTGTCAAAAGCAGAATCAGGCAGTTTTTGTATTTCATGTGCGCAAAAAGCAGAAGCAATATTGTGGGCTGCCTGTGCAGGGTCTATATAATGTATTTCCGGCATATTCATTCGTTGTTCCATCTCCTTCCATATGTACTTGGCTGTGAAGGCAGCCTGTAAGGGTATTATAGGGGAGATGGAAAAAGGGGAAAAGGGATTATA
>CAMUHA010000095.1 GCA_947088515.1 uncultured bacterium | reverse complement strand
TCCATTTTCAGCTCCTCTTTTACCCTATACTGACCGCCTCCAATATCCGAAAAAAAGTGTTTTTTCCATTGCTCCGGCATTTTTGAAATTTTATCTGCACTATATACGCCAGCCATTGCCTGCCTTAGTACTTTAGTAGAGATATCTGTAGCCAGCACCCTGGTATCCCACTGGCTGCGGTCCAGCCCAAAGAAATCTGCCAGAACCATGGCTATCATATACGGTTCTTCTCCTGTGGAAGCAGCGCCGCACCAGATACGCACATCCTTTCTTCCGGTTTCTTTCTTTTTAATCCAGGGAAGCGCCACACCTTTAAAAAAATCAAAATGCTCAAATTCCCTCATAAAATAAGTATGATTGGTAGTCAGCAAATTTACCAGCATTTTCCCAGGAGCTCCAGACGGGTCTTTTTCCACCGCATCCATATAAGCGTTAAAGTTTTTCCAGCCCTCTGATCTGACATACTTTTCCAGTCTTCCGTTTACAATAACTTTCTTTTGACTTAAATCTATGCCATAATGCTGTTTCATATAAACCGATATTCTTTTAAATTCCTCGTCCGTTATCAAAACCTGTCCCTCCGTCTAAATAGTCAAGCTTTTCGCCGGCATGAAGCTGTTGCCGTCAGCATAACTGACGTGATATTTTACAGCAAATGTCAAAAATATCAGGATTAAATTTTACCCCTGCTTCCTCCCGCATCATTGCAAGGGCCTCCTCCTTGCTGTGGGCTTCTCCATTAGTCAGCACACAAAACCGATCCGCTAAAGATACGATCTGGGCGGAAAGAGGAATCTCATTTCCTTTAAGGCCCTTCGGATAACCGCTTCCATCCCAGTTTTCATGGTGATGAAAGGCAATATCCCCGGATATTCTGATAAAATCATTCTGGTCACTGCTCCCTTTCAGGTCGCTTAATAACTTCGCACCTATGGAAGTGTGGCTTTGCAGGGTCTCTTCCTCCTCCTTTGTCAGGTTCTCCTTTTTTTGTAAAATTTCCTTTGATACCCCAATATTTCCTATGTCACAAAGAGGCACCGCAAGTTCTATGGTATCAATATAAGTATCTGAAATTTTTTCTTCAAACAGGGGAGAAAGCTGCATTCCCTGTGCAATCGTCCGGCAGTTTTCTTTAAGACGCTGTATATATTTTCTGTCGTTGGAAGAATTTTGTGCCGCAATATCTGCCAGCGCATAGAGAATGTTCTTTTTTTCCATCTCCATCTGCTTTAACTGTTCATTGACAGAAACCTGCAGCCGTCTGTTCATTTCCATCAGTTCGTAAGTCATCTCATGCAGACGCAGCTGCACACGCACACGCACCTGTACTTCTTCCGGGATAAAGGGCTTGGTGATATAATCTTCACCTCCCATGGAGAAGCCTTCCACAATATCCTGGGAATCGTCATTTGCTGAGATAAATATCACAGGAATATCTCTGGTCTTTTCATTCGATTTTAAAGTCCTGCACAGCTCATATCCGTTCATTCCCGGCATAGATATATCAGATAAAATCAGCTGGGGAGTGCAGTCCTTCAATTTTTCCAGAGCTTCCTCACCACTTTCCGCCTGAATCGGACTATACCCCATTCCCTTAATAATTTCCTCCAGAATGGCTCTGTTTACCTCCACATCATCCACAATGAGAATTGTATTTCTATCTGTATCTCTGTCATTGTAAATCATCTCTATCCCTCCTTTTACTGCAGGAAATCTTTTAATTCTTCATAGCCAGCGGATACTTTATCATAATTTTCTTTCTGAACCGCCATTTTCAACTTCAGGATTACGCGTCCCACTTCACGGGGCGCTCCCTCTGCAAGCTGTCTGACCGTTTCCATAAACATCTCCGCCTTTTCCCAGTTTTCCATTTCCACGCAAAGGATCAGCTTTGACAGATTTCTCTTTAGAGCCTCTTTATTCTCCGGGGTACCGAAGTTTTTAACATTTTCCTGCTCCTGCCCGGCAAGAACGGACATTGAGGCGGAAGTATAAGCTGCCATCTTTAACGCATCTGTCTGTGAAGAGGCCGTTCCTTCTTCACAGCTTCCCACCCAGACAGAAAATGAAAAAGCGCTTCCCTTTCCTTTCTCACTTTCCACACCAACTCTTCCGCCCATCAGCTCCACTAGTTGCTTACAGATATTAAGCCCCAGACCTGTACCGCCATATTTTCTTGAAATAGAAGCGTCCACCTGTGAAAAGCTTTCAAACAGCTTATCCTTATCTGCTTTATCAATACCTATTCCTGAATCTATCACTATAAAAAACAGTTCAATCTGGTCATTTACCTGCGCTGTCTTTAACACTTCAACAGTAACCTTTCCTGCGGCAGTAAATTTTAGTGCATTGGACAGAAAATTATTAAGCACCTGCTCAATCCGCAGCTCATCACCTATCACATATTCCGGCACCTGGGGGGAAACTGTCATGAAAAATTCCAACCCCTTTTCTGTAATTTTGCTGGCATGATTGGATTTCACATAATCCAGCATTTCCCTGGTGTTGAACTTCCGGGGTTCCAAAGTGAATTTTCCGGCTTCAAGCTTTGAGAAATCAAGTATATTATCAATAATTTTATTCATATCCTCACAGCAGCGGGAAATCGTCCAAAGAGATTTGGACTTCTTTGGGTCAGTCTCATCACAGAGCAATTCACGCACATTCCCCAAAACGCCATTTACAGGCGTTCTAAGCTCATGGGTTACATTGGCAACAAATTCAGTTTTTACTTTCTGTGCTTCTTTTGCTTCCTGTTTTGCCTGTATAATTTCCCTGCTTAGGTACTCTTTTTCCACTGTATCATCAGCCATACAGATGTACTTTCCCGGATAAGTCTTACTCTCTATAATTCTTGCTTTTACTGGAAAGCAAGTATAGTTCTTCCGGTATGCCACAAGGTTCTGCAGTTCATAGCCAATAGGACAGTCTGTTTCAAACCCATCCTCTCCTGCCCTGAATTCATTAGGAAAAATATCACTGATATTATTTCCGTAAAGCTCCTTATCATATTCCAGCTCTTTCAGGGCTGCTTCATTTGCGTAAGATATTTCTCCCATCCCATCAAATATGAGAATCATTTCCAACGCATCATCTACAGGAAATATACTGCTTTCGCCTGGTTCCATAAAAAATTCCTCCTCTAACTAAAACCGCAAGAAAGGCAGCAAATCATTATTCCCCTTTTGCTGCCTGCTTACCAATTACAGATATTACGAAAATTTAAACAACTTAACTACTTCCACAATATTAAAGAAATCGTCTTTGGCAAGTTTAAAACACTCCATTACGTCCGGTGAGAACTGCCCGCACTCACCATTCATAATCATATCATATGCAGTGTCATTCGCATATGGCTCTTTATACACCCTATGGCTTACCAACGCATCATATACATCTGCTACGGCAACAATTTGGGCGCTTAACGGGATCTCGTCCCCTGCAAGATGATCCGGGTATCCGTTACCGTCCCATCTTTCATGGTGATGGCGGCATATTTCATAGCAGTACCTGTAAAAATCACCTTCTTCACCATTTTTAAATTTTTCAAGCATTTCACACCCAATTGTCGTGTGCGTTTTCATAACTTCAAATTCTTCCGCGGTAAGTCGTCCGGGCTTTAGCAAAATGGAATCTGGAATACCAATTTTACCAATATCATGTACTGCCGATGCTCTGGCAATTTCATCCACCATTTCAGGGGTAAGCCCGTATTTGGGGAAATACCGTGAAAGATAATTCAGCATAATTCTTGTAAAGTACTTAATTCTTCTTACATGCTCTCCCGTCTCAAGGCTTCGGAACTCTACCACCGAACTTAGAGCATCAATCATAAATTCGTTGTTTTCACGAATTTTCTTTTCCTGCTCCCTGATAGCCTTCTCCTGCTCTTTAAGGCGCTCTTCCATATAATGTTTATTCTGGTACAATTCTATAATATTCTTACCCCGACGGCTTACAATATGGGGATAAAAAGGTTTGTGCATGACATCCGCCACCCCAAACGAATAGGCCTGGTCATCGCTGTCCTCAATCGTTTCCCCGGTAATAAGTATTACAGGAATTTTTCCCTGCAGTTCATGTCTTTTCATATACCGCAGAACACCAAAGCCATTAAGTACAGGCATCACAACGTCCATCAGAATAAGTACAATGTTTGGGCTGCTCTCAATCAGGGTAATTGCCTCTTCCCCATTGGCAGCTTCAAGAATATCATATTCTCTCTCAAAAACACCTCTAAGTACTCCGCGGTTTATTTCTTCATCATCAACAATCAATATCTGCTGCCTGCTCATGACATCTCCTCACCATTTTCATTTAGTCTTAATAATCAATCTTATACTCTAACTTACCATTTTACAATAAAATTGTCAATTAATTTTAAGATTATTGCTTGTTGGCCTCCAGTATTTTCTTAAAACGCAAATAAGCCTCTCCCAACTGCTCTGTCAGCTCATTCAGCTTGTTTACATCCACTTCATCGCCTGCCTTTTTATGCCTTAAAAGGTCGGATATTTCCGCCGCAAATGCACAGACAGGGTCAATTCCAAGATTAGCCGCAACCCCTTTTAATGTATGGGCGCTGTTAAAAGTTTCCTCATAATCCCCTTTGCTTAAATTTTCCTTTAATTTATCATAATTATTATCATCCAGAAATTTCATAATGAATTTCATATACAATTTTTCATTTCCCATAAAACGTTTCACAGTGGTTTCCACATCTGCCCCGTTTTCTTCCATCTCTTTCCTGAATTTTTCGTCCATATTTTATATCCTTTCTTTCTATACAATATTACTGTTTCGACCCAAACCAGTAACATCCACACACTCACTTCAGATACGGTATTATTTATTATAATGGAAATCAAACATTTTGTCCACAGCAACAGTCCTGTTTTTAAGAAAACCCATTATTATGCGCAGTTCGGCTGTGAACAATAACGAAAACCCTATACTTTTGGCAGCATCCCGCGCTTTAAAAAACAGAGACCCTGCCAAATTGTATAGGATTTTAATAAAGACGTATTAGAGCCATCTGGAAAGTCTCTCCTTAGCCATTTTTTCACCAAGCACATGGGTCACATCCCAAATATCCGGTGCATTAGAACGCCCTGTAAGAGCTACGCGGAGCATGTTTGTGATATGGACAATGCTCCCCCTATATGCAGAGGGATTTTTCTTATAATCTTTCGGCTTAACTGCAAATCCAAACTCCTCTGTAAGCTCTTTGACCTTTCCAAACCAAACGGCAGAGCTATCATTATAATCAATTCTTTCAAGATACTGCCGGAAAAAGCTGCCAATCATCTCTTTATCACATTCTTCAGGCATTGCATCTGCAAATTCAAATTTTTCATCATAGTAAAAGCTCATGAAACAGCCGGCCTGTTTCCAGGTTTCAATGTCCCTTCTCGGTTTCTCTCCTCCACGTCCCACATTCAGCGCCGCAATTGTACGGTCTTTATATTTATTAAGAAGTCCGGCATACTCTTCATCATATTTCAAACACCAGTCATACCATTTTTCATATACTTCTTCCGCAGGCATCCGGCTGACAACATTTTTGGAAACATCCCTTAACTTGTCAAGGTCAACAAGAGCTCCGGAGGTTGACATCTTTTCAAGTGAATAGGGAAATGTCCTATAATCACTGTCTGGATTTGCAATTCTCCACTCTTCATAATTTGAATTTAGAATTGTCAGGAGAAACTCCCATACGGCATCTTGGGGAATCCCTTCCTCCTGATAATAGGAAAGCGCCAGTTCCGGGTCTTTTCTCTTAGAAAGTTTTCTCTTACTGTTTCCCTCAATTTTCATTAAAGTTGCTGTATGGCAGTAAATCGGATGTTCCCAGCCAAACTCCTTAAACAGTTCAATATGAATAGGCAATGATGGTATCCACTCTTCTCCCCTGATTACATGGGTGGAACGCATCAGGTGGTCATCCACTACATGGGCAAAATGGTAGGTGGGTATTCCATCGCTTTTCAGAATAATAAAATCATGGAAATTTCTCGGCATTTCCAGTCTGCCTCTGATGGCATCCTCAACAGCGATATAATCAGAATTTATACATCCCTTATATCTTAGCACCCATTTCTGACCGCTTTCTATCTTTTCTTTAATTTCATCAAAGGTAAGATTTCTATTTTTATCTGCATACTTTCCATAAATTCCGATATCTTCTTTTTTTTCATTCTGCTCCTCGCGGATGGCGCTAATCTCTTCTTCCGACAAAAAACACGGGTATGCCCTTCCCTGTCTGACCAGCCATTTGGCAAAGGTCTGGTAAATATCCTTTCTCTGCCGCTGTCTGTAAGGCCCATATGACCCATTATCTCCCTCTGCGGTTGCGCCCTCATCAAAATTTACACCAAAATATGTCATCGCATTTATTATGGTAGAAACAGCGCCAGGGACTTCTCTTTTATCATCAGTATCCTCTATTCGCAGATAAAAAATGCCGTCTGACTGGTGCGCAAGCCGTTCTCCAATTATTGCATTATAAAGATTTCCCAAATGGACAAATCCGGTTGGACTGGGCCCTATACGTGTTACATTTGCTCCCTGCTCCATCCTTCGTTCCGGAAATCTCTGTTCCATTTCTTCTCTGGTCGTAACTATATTTGGAAACAGTAAATTAGCCAATTCGTCAAACCCCATAATCATCCTCCAAAAGCAATTTTGATTAAAAGTGTATCACATAAATTAAAATCCGGCAAGAGAAATGCCTGATAGAGAATTGCGCTTTCTTTCATTATCCCAAATCCACCAGGTAAGAACCCGTCTGCATTCGGAACATTTGTGCATATCGCCCGCCCAGTTCCATTAGCTCCTCATGTGTTCCCATTTCCGCAATTTCCCCATTATCAAGAAAAATAATCAAATCTGAATCCCGTATAGTTGAAAGACGATGTGCAATAATAACCGAAGTGCGGCCTTCACAGATTTTCAACATGGCATGCCGGATTTTTTGTTCAGTCACAGTATCAACTGAACTGGTAGCCTCATCCAAAATCAATATTGGCGCATTGGCAAGCACTGCCCTTGCAATCGTAATAAGCTGTCTCTCCCCCTGGGACAGTTCCAGCCCTCCCTGTGTCAAAACTGTGTCATACCCTTCAGGAAGCCGGCTGATAAATCCATCTGCGCCAGCTGCCTTTGCCGCCTGACGGACCTGCTCCATTTCTGCCTCCGGGCGCCCATAGCATATATTATCCCTGACTGATGCAGCAAAAAGAGCTGTATCCTGCAAAACCACCCCAAACGCAGCCCGCAGGTCCTCCATCCCAAAATCCCTCAAGTCATGGCCATCCAGCAAAATACTTCCTTCCATAACATCATAAAATCTGGTAAGAAGGTTAATAATTGTAGTCTTTCCAGAACCTGTCGCACCTACAATGGCAGCTTTCGTTCCAGCAGGTATTTTTAATGAAATATCTTTCAGCGCCAACTGCCCCGGCAAATAACCAAACTTTACGTGGCAAAATTCAATATCCCCCCGTGGCTGCGTAAGGGAAATGGCGTTTTCTTTATCTGCCGGTTCTTTTTGTTCATCCAGAATCTCGAACACACGCTCCGCACCGGCAACAGCCGTCTGAAAATTATTGTAAATATTGGCAACCTCCACAAAAGGGCGGGTAAACTGACGCACATACAAAAGAAAACTGGTAATCAATCCTATATCGGAAATTCTTCCGTCCACATATAAAATCCCGCTAAAAACCGCAACCCCCACATAGCACATGTTATTTATCACATTCATTAGCGGCATCAGATAGCCAGACCAGATTAATGCTCTGACAGATACCCCACACAGGCTGTCATTTTTTTTCTCAAACTCTTGCTCCATTTCCTCTTCACGGCCAAAAAACTTTACAACGGACAAACCAGAAATGCTTTCTTCTATCTGTCCGTTTAGCTCCCCAAGACTTTTTTGCTGCTGTAAAAAAAGCTTTTTGGTATGTTTCGTTACTACCTTTGTCAAAACAAATATCAACCCTACACCAGCTAATGCCACAAGCGTTAAAAGAGAACTTAATGTCAGCATCATTATAAAGATACCAAAAATCGTAAAACTATGGGTCAAAAGCAATGTCAGTGAATTGGAAATGGTAGCGCTGATATTATCCACATCATTGGTAAGACGGCTCATCAGCTCCCCATGCCTGTGTCGGTCAAAAAAAGAAAGGGGCAGCTCTTTAACTTTATTAAAAAGTATTCTGCGTATATAATCAATCACACGCTGGCCAATAGATGCCATAAAAAATGCCTGTAAAAATCTTATCAGCCAGTCACAAACATATAATCCTACCAGGCAAAGCAACGTCCATAAAATTCCATTTCCATCACTTATTGCTGTTACAGCCCTTCCCACTACATAAGGAGACAATATGGACGAAAGTGACGCAAATGCAGACAAAAGAAGTATCCACCCCATCCCGCCTCTTTGCCCCCTTGTCAGATAGAAAAGACGCCCTAAGGTACCCTTCATGTTCTTAGGCTTTACCACAACGCTTCCCTTTCCCGGACGGGATATCCCTGTTAAATTCGCTGGCGGCACACTTCCAGTTTTTTCAGCCATTTATTCCACCCCCAATTTGTGAACGGTAAATTTCCTGATAGGTTTTACAAGCAGACATTAATTCCTGGTGAGTCCCATAACCCTGCACGCAGCCGTTATCCATACAAAGGATATGGTCTGCCTGCATTACAGTAGAAATCCGCTGCCCAATCAAAAGTACGGTGATGTCCCCTGCCATATTGCGGAGGTTCGCAAGGACTGCCGATTCTGTCTGGGCATCCAGCGCACTGGTACAGTCATCAAGAATTAATATCCGCGGCTTACGTACAAGCGCTCTTGCCAGAGAAATCCGCTGTTTTTGTCCACCGGAAAGATTCACGCCCCCCTGCCCCAGTAAAGTCTCATATCCTTGCAGGCTTTGTTCAATAAACGTATTGGCGCAGGCGGCCTCTGCCGCCCGGCGTAATTCATCCTCTCCGGCATCCGGCCGTCCCCAGCGCAGATTTTCCCTGATGGTTCCCGAAAAAAGCAACGCCTTTTGAGGCGCCACACTTACAACGCTGCGAAGCAGTTTTGTATCTATCTGCGTCACATCGCACCCATCTATCAACACCTTTCCTTCTGTGGCATCATAAAGACGGGGAATTAAATTTACCAGTGTTGATTTTCCGGCTCCGGTAGAACCAATGATTCCAACTGTTTCTCCCGGCTTTATATGTATATTAATATCCTGGAGAGATTCCTTTCCGGCCCCTGCATAGGCAAAGGATACATGCGTAAAACGGATATCGCCTGTTATTTCAGGCGTCAGCGGTTTCTCCGGCACAGACTGGACGGGCTTTTCCTCAAGAACTTCTTTTATCCTCCCGGAAGAAGCAAAAGCACGCACCGCCGTATTTAAAGAATTTGAAATCATCATAACGGAAAACAATACTTGCGTCATATAATTGACTGATGCCATAAGCTTTCCAATTTCAGCGCTTTTCTGGTTTTTTGACATCCACAATAAAAATACTATGCCAAAATTAATGGTCAGATTGATAAGGGGAGAAAACACTGCCATTGTCCGAAGGGCAGCTGTATTAGCCATGGCAAGATTATAGGAAGCTTCTTCAAATTTTACGGTTTCCTCCTTTTCCGCATGAAAAGCCTTCACAACACGGATTGCAGAGAGAAATTCCCTTGTCACGCCATTTAAACGGTCCAGCCTTTTTTGAACCATGCCAAACCGTGGATAACCAATCTTCATATTTTCCAAAATCAACAAAAAAACAACCAAAACAATCGCTGCCATAACAGGCGCCTGCGCCGGTGTCTGAAACATTATAAGTGCAGTAGCTCCCATGCAGGTGATTGGCGCTTTAACCATCATACGCATAATGCTGTTAACGAAATCCTGTATCTGTGTCACATCATTTGTAATACGGGTAATGATAGACGCAGGCTGCAGGCGGTCTATATTTTCCATAGAAAGCTGCTGTACATTATGGTATATATCACGGCGCAGCTCACGCCCAATCGTCTGGGAGGTACGGCTGGCAAACCGATTACGCATAATAGCTCCCACAGCGCCCACAGAAGCAATTCCAATCATAATAGCTCCATATAGCAAAATCCTTCCAATATCCGCATTTCTTACCCCTTCATCCACAATGTAAGACATAAAGGCAGGTTGCAGAAGGTCAGCCATAGCCTCCACTGTCAGGAAAAAAGTAGACAGCAGGAAAATTCCCAGATGCCTATTTATGTATTTTGCAATCAGCTTCATTATTTTCCAGACTTCCTTTCTATGGTATTATCTCTGTCTTTTTCTTCTCCACTTTTTATAAAAAAATTCATGCCCTGTTTGCCCATCAGTAAATGCCAGACAAACAGGGCATATAATTGTACTTTTTACTTCTTTAGCCTGGGAGGAATACCGCAGGCGCTATCGGCCCCCGCTTCCTTGCCCAACAGCAAAACTTTAGCAGGTGGCTCCGCCTTTCATATGTTTTTGTGCAGATATGTTTTCCTGCTTTCTTGCCAGCAGATCGTCCGCAAGAAGCTGCTCCTGTACTTTTTCAAATCCAATTCTTGCCACAGTGTCTGCAAAGCGTTCTCCTGTGATACCCTGTTCGCGGAACAGCAATATTGCTTTTTCCACAATGGAAAGCACTTCTTCTTTCTCTGTAAATACCTTATCCAGATACCGGCCCTGCGCAACTTTCTTGCCCCAGCGTCCGCCTATGTAAACACGATACCCATTGACATAATTTTCCAACACGCCAAACGGACATTTCCCCATACAGCGTCCGCAATGATTACATTCCTCCTCATTAATCACCAGCTTGCCATCGCTTACTCCGGCAACCTTAATTGGACAGTTAACTTCTACCTGGCAGACCTTGCATCCCTTACATTTTTCCGGGTCAATCTGGGGAACTCTCTGTCCAATAATTCCCAAATCATTCAGGTCTGGTTTCACACAATTATTGGGACATCCTCCCACCGCGATTTTAAACTTATGAGGCAGCTTAACATTTGCGTACCCATGGAAGAATCTTTCATGGATTTCTTCTGATAGCCCAAAGGTATCTATCAGGCCATATTGACATGTAGTTCCTTTACAGGCAACTACAGGACGTACTTTAGACCCTGTACCTCCCATTTCCAGTCCTGCCTCAAGCAGATATTCCCTAAGAGGTTCAATATTTTCAAAAGGAACCCCCTGTATTTCCATAGTAAGACGGGAGGTCATGGTTACTTCGCCACTTCCGAATTTTTCTGCCGCTTCTGCAATTGCCTTTGCTTCCTCTGCTGTAATTTTTCCATTTCTGGTTATCACACGGCCATTAAACTTATCAGGCGTTCTTTTATCTTTCAGGAAGCCAAGCGCTTTGACTTTTGTTTCCTCTTCCTTTGATACCTGGTTTTCTGCGCTTTTGACTTTTACATCATTAAAGAACGTAGCGCCTTCCAACACAACAGTGTTGGTATATCCAAAATAACGCAGACGGTTCTGAAGGAAATATCCCCTCTTTCCCTTGGCACAGACAAGCAGTAATTTTTCTTCTTTTCCAATACCTGGAAGCTCGCCGTTTACTTTTGCAAGTTCAATATATTCTGCCCCACGGATAGTAGGCATTGGAGCCACATCCAGCACACGGTATCCTTCCGCAGCTCCTGCTGCATACTCTGCAGGCGTCATGCTGACCATATCTCCATTCAGCTTATTAAGCAGTACATACACTGCCTGCACCAGAGGATGAATTGCTGTGGAAAAAGGCGGTGCATATGCAAAGTCTGCATTTTCAAAGTCCTCCAGCTTTGCTCCCATATTAATGCCCATAACAGCAATGTCTACCATCTTATCCACTGCGCCTGGTCCAAACACCTGGATACCAAGAAGTTTATGGCTCTCTTTATCCGCAATAAGCTTTGTGGCAAAAAATGCCGCATCAGG
>CAMUHA010000094.1 GCA_947088515.1 uncultured bacterium | reverse complement strand
GCAAAGACCTTGCAAAGGATTTGGGCACGGAAGTAACAGCAGTTCTGGTAGGAAGTGATGTAAAGGGACTGGCTGATGAACTGGCAGAGTATGGCGCTGACAAGGTTATTGTTGTGGATGACCCTGAACTGAAAGAATACAGGACAGAGCCTTATGCACATGCGGTTTCATCTGTAATAAATGAGTTTAAGCCTGAAATTTTCCTGGTTGGGGCAACTGCAATCGGACGTGACCTGGGTCCCAGAGTGTCAGCAAGAATACATACAGGACTGACAGCAGACTGTACACAGCTTGATATTGGAGATTTCCCGATTAATCCTATTCCTGGAAAAGAACAGCTTCACAATCAGCTTTTGATGACTCGTCCTGCTTTTGGCGGTAATACAATTGCTACGATTGCCTGCCCTGAATTCCGTCCTCAGATGGCAACGGTTCGCCCAGGCGTTATGCAGAAAGCGCCAAGAGAAGAGGGAAAGAAAGCGGTTGTTGTAGAATATAATCCGGGCTTTACTCCCAACGACAAGTATGTTGAAATCTTAGAGGTTGTTAAGGCCGTTTCTGACGTTGCTGATATTATGGATGCAAAAATCCTGGTATCTGGCGGACGTGGCGTGGGAAGTCCTGAAAACTTTAAGATACTTGAAGACCTTGCAGAAGTAATTGGCGGAACAGTAAGCTGCTCACGTGCAGTTGTAGATGCAGGCTGGAAACCTAAAGATTTACAGGTTGGACAGACAGGTAAGACTGTTCGTCCTAACGTATACTTTGCAATTGGTATTTCCGGCGCTATCCAGCACGTAGCAGGTATGGAAGAAGCAGATATTATTATTGCAATTAATAAAGATGAAACAGCTCCTATTTTTGAGGTAGCTGACTATGGTATTGTTGGTGATTTAAATAAAATCGTTCCTGCTCTTACAGAGAGATTAAAAGCAGAAATGGCGGCAAAATAAGACGACAATATCCAAATTATAAATAAGTAAAAAGCGCTTACATCCCCTGTGAGGTAGGCGCTTTTTGCTTTTATATGCGGTTTGGCGCAATTTTTCCCGTTTATACCAGACTATCTTACAGGAGGATGAATGTAGTTTGGATTGGTCAGGTCAATTCCTGTGCCTTGTTTAGGATGTTTTTTTTCGTGTCCGGGATTTTCGGGCGGAACGAAAGAGCCACAGTTTAATTGTGCATTAAACTGAAGGTTTGCTTCAATTAAATTACATTGAAGCAATATTTTGAGAGATTGGGTAAGACATTCGGGGGTGTTGCAGTTTATCTCGCATATATCTCTTAAGGAATGGGACAAATTAAGAATATCTAAGGAGGTGACAGACATTAGTTCTCCGTTTATGTTTAGCAGTTGGTTTTAAATAATATATGCACGTCTTTTAAACATTGCGACTATATTTTTAATTATATTTCCATATATACAAGCAGGAAACCAGATTTGAAAATCTATCTTTTTTGGGAGAGTTTTGGTATAATGTCTTTATTCGGACCACACAATGTATAATGCGGCATGGCAAGCTGCAGTTATATGACTAAAGGAGTCAATAAATATGGCACAAGCAAAAATCAGTGAATCAAAGCGGAGAAAACTGGAAAAGAAAGAAAGGAAAAGGAAAGAAAAAAGAAGAAAACGCATAAATGCAAAGATTGATAGAACCATAGTTATAGTGGTGATTTTAATTTATACTGTTTACTGTATACAGGAATTAGAGAATATCAAAAATTAATTAATAATATAAGCACGCTCTAAGAAAGGAAAAGAATGATATGGATAAGAGTATCTTGGAGTATGAAACAGTGGATTTGGATGAGAGTGATGGAAGCGTCGTAATTATTGACCAGACTAAACTGCCTGCAAGAACAGAAATAATTAAACTGCGCACTGCCCAGGAAATCTGGGATGCCATTTATTTGTTAAAGGTACGGGGGGCGCCGGCGATTGGAGTTACGGCAGCTTTTGGCATTTATGTGTTGGCCGCACAGACGGCAGACGAAATTCTCCATTCTGAAAATGAGACATGTAAGGACTGGCAGAGAGAACATAGTGCGAAAGAAAAGGAAGGGAAAGAAAGAGAGGATAGCAGCAGGTCCTTTGACCTGTTTTACAAAAAATTCAGGGAACAGAAAGACTACTTAAATTCTGCAAGGCCAACGGCTGTTAACTTATCCTGGGCGCTGAACCGCATGGATGAGGTATGCAGGCAGGCTCATAAAGAAGGAAAAAGTCTGGGTGAGATGATAGAGCTTCTTGGCAGGGAGGCTAAAGAAATAAAACAGGAGGATATCCGGGTATGCAGGGCAATTGGTGAATATGGGTTAAGCCTTGTAAAACCGGGAGATGGTATATTGACTCATTGTAATGCAGGACAGCTTGCCACATGCAAATATGGAACAGCTACTGCGCCCATTTATCTTGGGCAGGAGAGAGGATATAATTTCCGGGTATTTGCAGACGAGACAAGGCCTCTTTTGCAGGGAGCGCGGCTTACTGCATATGAGCTGCACAGCGCTGGCGTGGATGTGACCCTTATCTGTGATAATATGTCTTCTATGGTAATGAGAAACGGATGGGTTCAGGCAGTGTTTGTAGGATGTGACCGGGTGGCGGCTAATGGAGATACAGCTAATAAGATAGGCACCTCCATGGTGGCAGCAGTGGCGAAACGCTATCATGTGCCTTTTTATGTATGCGCGCCCACTTCAACAATTGACCTTGCCACTCCTACAGGGGCGGAAATCAATATTGAGCAAAGGCCTGCAGAAGAAGTTACAAAAATGTGGTACAAAGAACGGATGGCGCCGGAAGGAGTCAAAGTATACAATCCGGCTTTTGATGTGACAGATAATGAGCTGATAACGGCCATTGTAACAGAGAATGGAATAGCCAGGGAGCCCTTTGACGAATCACTTTTGGCTCTATGCGGCAAAAATAATAAATGTGGTTATTGACTGAAGCGGTGAAGCCAAAATAAAGAGGTGTCCAAAGGACAAATACTTGTTCTTCGGATACCTCTTTTACAGGTTCTGATACTACTAAATACCCGTTTACCTGATATATTTTGGCAGTAAAAAAGAATATATGCTATGTATTGCTTAGCTGTGTAATAAATAAGTTATTTTAATTAAAGGCTGTTTTTAAACCTTTAACTGGAACTGTCTTACCAGCTGTTCCAGATTTTCAGATTGTGCAGATAATTCTTCGCTGGTGGCAGAAGACTGCTGTGCCGCTGCCGAATTGTTTTGTATTACTTCAGAAATTTGCTCTATACCCTGTTCTAACTGCTTCATAGCATCTGCCTGGGAAACAGACAAATCACTGATTTCCTTTGTGGATACTGCAAGCATTTTAATACCATTGATAACGGATTCCATTGCTGTGGTAGCTTTTAAGGTAATTTCATTTCCATTTTCTATCTCTGCAATGGAGTTTTCAATCAGTTTCTTTGTATTAACTGCTGAATTTGCACTGTCAGAAGCCAGCTTGCCGATTTGGTCCGCAACAACAGCAAAGCCTTTTCCGGCTTCTCCGGCTCTTGCGGCCTCAATAGAAGCATTCAGGGATAAAAGGTTTGTCTGGGAAGCAATATCCTCAATTTCTGCAATAATATTTGCTATCTGCTTGGAGGTGTCATTGATACGCTGCATTGCAGAATTTAAATGCTTAATATCTTCATTACTCTTCTCGGCAGCGTGCTCAAATTCTTCCGCATTCAAATAAGACTGATTTGCCTTTTCGGAGCTGTTTACAACAGTTTCGGTAATGTTTTGAATAGTAGCTGTAAGCTCTTCCACGGAACCTGCCTGGTCAGTGGCTCCTTCTGCTAAGGACTGCGCGCTTTCTGCCATCTGACCGGCGCCTAAAGCAACCTGCTCAGAAGCTTCATTAATTTTTCCAAGCGTATCGCTTAAAGAAGTAGTGAAAGTGGAAATAGCGCTGGTAAGGGCAAGAAAATCACCTCTAAAATCTGCTTCAGCAGAAACATTAAAGTTTCCGGCGGCAACATTGCTTAATACCCTGTCCAGGTCCTGTATATACAGACTTAACAGTCCGATTGCTTCCATAAAGGAGTCTGTCATTTCACCGATTTCATCGGGATACATTTTTTCTATTTTAATGTTTTTCAAATCCCCATGGGCAAGCATGGAAGTGGCCTCTTTCACCCTGATAATCGGCTCTGAGAAAAGCTTTGCAACAAATCCTGCAATTTTCATGGAAATAACAATAGAGATAATGATCACAATAATCATGATGGCAATAATTACATAGGTTTGGATTGCAAGATTCTGGGCTACCTCATTGCCAACGGTTACATTCAGGTCAATCAGCCCTTCCACTGCATCAGTCAATTTCGTTAAAGTGGGTTTTCCCTGTGAAACTAAAAGCTCATAGGCCTCATCATCCTGATTGTTAAGCGCATACTCTTTCACCTGTTCAAAAATTTCCCGGTATAGGGGCAATGTCTCCTGAATGGTGGTCATGTATGGCTCTTCCTCTTTAGAGGTGCAATGCTCCCTCATTACTATAAACGCATCATTTGTAAGCTGACGGGTTTTTTCCAGTTCATCTGCTGATGCCTGTATTTCATCAGCGTCAGTTGACAAAATCATTTCCCTTACAATAGATGGCTCTTTATTCAGATAGGTGCTGAAAATACCAATTTCCCCCTGGGAGAATCCGTTTGTTACCAGAGCCTCGCTGAACTTAACGTTGTTATAAAACAGAAAAATCAGACCAAGAATACTCGAAATGCAGGCTATGACAACAACTAAGGTAAAGCAGAATTTTAGTTTCTTTTCCACTTTCATGTATTTTACTTTATCTAACATAACATCTCCTATTCTCTTATTTAAAAACAAATAAACGATTGTTGTTCTTGTTTTGGATTTGTGAACAGCTTTAATACAACATTATATTCTTTTGTCAAGGTCCGGGGCTTTGCGTATATCTGAATGTCACTGTTTACAGCCAGGCCATGAACAGCGGTTTGTAAATCAGCCCGTCTATTGAAAGCCACCATTGCCGGCATAACACTGGCTGTATATTTATGTAAAAATGGTAACTATCTATAGGGATGCTGATTGAAATCTATGAAAAATTATAACATTTTTTATAATCAAATACAACCATATATATATGAAATTCAAAGGAGGAATGTACCAATACATGCAACTTTCAAAAGCCCATTTCCTTTAATCTGGCAGCAATTCCCACATAGGCTTCTATTACGTCAAAACCTTTGTAGTCTTCTCTTTTCAGGTCAATCATATCTCCATGGGAAATTCCACGCCTGCCGCTGCTTGTAAAGTTCTTTTGGAAATCCCCCCATTTGGCGGATTCGGTGGTCACCAGTCCATCATTTTGGGAAGCGCCTGCAAGACGCATCAGGAGATTGGGAATGCACAACAGGGAATCTCCAAGGGAGCGCTTCATACAAGAAGAGTAGCTTTGGTAATAGACATTAGGGGAATCCGGGTATTTTTGATTAAATTCCCTGCAAAATTCCGGAGAAAGCTGTTTGCTTGCATGATAACAATCGGGTCTTGTGTCTCCAAAAGCTGCATAAGCCCGGTCAAAAAGGGAAGACACAAAATGGTAAACACTATCAGGCAGACGGTTTAAAAGCAGTAAAAGCTCTGAACCTCTGTGAGGAGTGGAGATAGTGGTAAGGGAGGCAATCTTATCATCCATATGCAGACCGGAAATCAGATAACGGGCATCAAGTCCTCCCTTTGAGTGGGCGATGATATTCACCTTGCCGCAATGGTTTTCTTCCAGTATTTCATTTATCTTTTTTTGGATAATTTCAGCGTTATCTTCAATAGTGCCCCATGCCTGTTGATGGCCATAGTAAACAACCGCGCCGTTTCGGACCAGCTCTTTGGGGATTCTGCCCCAATAGTTAAAACAGCGTAAATCCCTAAAGCCGATGCCGTGAAGCATGATGATGGGATAACGCAGGGCGCAAATCCCGGAACCTGACCGGAGACGTCTGTTTTCAAAACGGCATCTTTCAGCGTCATATTCTTCATAAGCCCTTCGGCTTAAATATTTTGCAAAAAACAGGTGAAGGAGAGGAATCCAGAGAAAGCAGGCAATCAGGATGCGTTTCCAGATGCCAAGACTCCGGCAGGTACACAGAATGCGGATACAGCCATTTAAAATCAGCAGATAGAAGTATAAAAAGGTAAAAATTCCGTCAAAAATAATAACAGACCATAACACATCAGAATGAACCACACGGAATGGAATTTTGAGAAGGTAAATAAATATCTGCGCCCAAATACCCAAAGTGCATGCACGGATAATTTTTCTTCCGCCGTACATGACAAAGAGCCGGAGGGAGGGGGCTTTTTTCCCATGGAAAGGCATCAGATGAAAAAAGCACAGACTGGTGAAATAAAATAATGCCAGTAAAAGACGCAGAAGAAAATTTGCTTTATCAATTCGTATCAATAAAATAAAAATGTGAGGCAACAGTATCATTTTCGTAATTGACCCCTTTCTATTTGATATAACGTCCGGGGGCGGACCTGTGGATAAATGCGGTATATAAAAACCCGCCAGAATTTTCTGGCGGGTCAGATTTACAGGGCTGAGAGTGCGTCTGCATCTCCAACAACAGTAACATCGCTGTGAAGCTGAAGAATAGAAGCGGGCACCTGGGGAGTAATAGGGCCAAAGAAAGCCTTTTTAACAATATCTGCTTTCCCGGAACCGTTGACAACAACAACGATTTTCTTTGCCAGCATAATGGTGCCAATGCCCATGGTGTATGCTTCTCTTGGAACCTCGTCAAGGGAGGCAAAAAATCTTGCGTTGGCGTCAATGGTGCTCTGGGTAAGCTGTACACAGTGGGTACCCTTGGCAAAAGCGTCTGCAGGCTCATTAAATCCGATATGGCCGTTGTTGCCAAGTCCTAAGAGCTGCAAATCAATACCGCCGCAGTCAGCGATAATCTGGTCATAATCGGAGCAGGCCTTTGCAGAATCTGCTTCCAGCCCGTTGGGAACAAAGGTTCTGCTCTTATCAATGTTTACATGGTCAAATAGGTGCGTATTCATAAAATAACGGTAACTCTGGTCGTTTTCCGGGGAAAGGCCCTTGTATTCGTCCAGATTAACAGTGGTAATTCCGCTAAAGTCGATGTCCCCTTTTTTGTACCATTCAATCAGCTGATTGTAAGCGCCAATCGGTGTGGAGCCAGTAGCAAGTCCCAGAACACAGTCCGGTTTCATGATGACCTGGGCAGAAAGGATGTTTGCTGCCATGCGGCTCATCTGTTCATAATCTTTTGCTTTAATAATCTTCATTCCTATACCTCCTAAATAAGTGTAACTTCTCTATATGGAGCATATCAGTCAAAAGCAAAAAAGGCAATAGGAAAAATGAAAAAGCCAGCGAAATCTGGCGATAAGGGGAACCGTACGAAAATAGTGGACAGAGGGCTTTAAAAGTAGTAAATTATTTGTAACAAAAATTATACGGTTAATTGCGGACAGAAAGGAAAGGAAATATGGCGAATATCATTTCTGATGAAACCATTGAATATGTAGGAATTCTTGCCAAACTGGAGCTTTCCGGGGAAGAGAAGGAGCAGGCCAAGAAGGATATGGGGAATATGCTGGACTATATAGATAAGCTGGGAGAACTGGACACTTCCGGTGTAGAACCCATGTCTCATGTATTTCCGGTAAAGAATGTATTCCGGGAAGATATAGTGACAAACGGCGATATGCGGGAAGCGGTTTTAAAGAACGCGCCTGGTGAAAAAAACGGCATGTTTACAGTGCCCCGCACTTTTGAATAATTTAGAATTCTGGAAAGAAAAACAGAATTTGCTCATGCGATATCCCAGAGCATATCAGGGCGCAGAAATGTGCGGCTTGATATGGCTCTGCCGAAAGAGGGTATCGGAAGGGCAAATTCGGAACTGGAATTAGGAGGACACATAGAAGATGAGTATACTTGATATGACTGCCGTTGAACTTGGGGCGGCGATTAAAAGGAAAGAGGTGTCAGTATCCGAATCTGTGGAAGCTGTTCTTTCACAGATTGAGAAAAAGGAGGACATTTATCACTGTTATGTAACAGTAGATAAAGAAGGCGCCCGAAAGCAGGCACAGGAAATCCAGAAAAAGATAGATGGAGGGGAGCTTACAGGTCCTCTTGCAGGGGTACCGGTTGCAGTTAAAGACAATATGTGTACCGAAGGGCTGCTTACCACCTGCTCTTCAAAGATTTTATATAATTTTGTCCCTGCTTATTCTGCAGAGGCTGTGCTGAATCTGCAAAAAAACGGCGCTGTGATTTTGGGGAAAACGAACATGGATGAGTTTGCCATGGGTTCCACCACAGAGACTTCCGCCTTTGGAGTGACGAAAAATCCGTGGAACATAGAACATGTGCCGGGAGGCTCTTCCGGGGGAAGTGCGGCAGCAGTTGCCGCAAAGGAATGTTTTTATGCGCTTGGGTCTGATACAGGGGGATCCATCCGCCAGCCGGCGTCTTTTTGCGGTGTGGTAGGACTCAAGCCCACTTACGGCACAGTATCCCGTTATGGACTGGTGGCCTATGGCTCTTCTCTGGACCAGATTGGGCCTCTTTGCAAGGATGTATCGGACTGTGCGGCGATTATGGAAACGATTGCCTCTCACGACGTTAAGGATTCCACCTCTGTAAAAAGGGAAGACACAGACTTTACTTCCGCTCTGGTGGAGGATGTAAAGGGGATGAAAATCGGCATTCCCAAAGATTACCTGGGAGAAGGTCTTGACGGGGAAGTAAAAGACGCCATTTTAAAGGCGGCACAGGTTTTAAAAGAAAGAGGCGCCCTGGTGGAGGAATTTGACTTAAGCCTTGTGGAATATGCCATTCCCGCTTATTATACCATTGCGGCAGCAGAGGCAAGCTCTAACCTGGAACGTTTTGACGGCATTAAATACGGTTATCGCACCGAAGAATTTGAGGGCCTTCATAATATGTACAAAAAATCTCGTTCCGAGGGCTTTGGGCCGGAAGTAAAGCGCAGGATTATGCTGGGAAGCTTTGTGTTAAGTTCTGGTTATTATGATGCTTATTACTTAAAAGCTCTGCGTGTAAAGGCGCTGATTAAGAAAGCTTTTGATGAGGCGTTTTCCAAATATGACGTAATACTTGGACCGGCGGCTCCAACCACTGCGCCCAAATTAGGGGAAAGCCTTTCTGACCCCATTAAGATGTATTTGGGGGACATTTATACCATTTCCGTGAACCTGGCAGGTCTTCCGGGCCTTAGTATGCCTTGCGGGATAGATGCAAAGGGACTGCCCATCGGTCTGCAGCTGATAGGGGACTGTTTTAAAGAAAAGAAGCTGATACAGACAGCTTTTGCCTATGAGATGGCAAGAGGCGCCTTTGGCAGAAAGGAGGAGCAGTAGTATGGCAAAGCAATATGAAATGGTGATTGGTCTGGAGGTTCATGTGGAGCTTGCCACCAAAACCAAAATTTTTTGTGGATGCTCCACGGCTTTTGGCGGGGAGCCAAATACCCATACCTGCCCGGTGTGCACTGGTATGCCCGGTTCTCTTCCGGTTTTAAACAGACAGGTTCTGGAATATGCGGTGGCAGTGGGGCTTGCGATGGACTGTACCATTACCCGGAACTGCAAATTTGACCGTAAAAACTATTTTTACCCGGATAACCCGCAAAACTACCAGATTTCCCAATTGTATCTGCCAATCTGCCGGGATGGAAAAGTAGAGATAGAGACAGGGCAGGGAAAGAAGTTTGTGAGAATACATGAAATCCATATGGAGGAAGATGCAGGTAAGCTGATACATGATGAATGGGATGACTGTTCTCTGGTGGATTTTAACCGGTCAGGCGTTCCATTAATTGAAATTGTTTCCGAGCCAGATATGCGAAGTGCGGAGGAAGTGATTGCCTATCTGGAAAAACTGCGTATGATTATCCAGTATCTCGGCGCTTCTGACTGTAAGCTGCAGGAAGGCTCCATGCGGGCGGATGTAAACCTGTCCATAAGAGAAGCAGGCACAGAAAGCTTTGGCACCCGCACAGAAATGAAGAATTTAAACTCCTTTAAGGCCATTGCAAGAGCCATTGAGGGGGAGAGGGAACGTCAGATTGACATTTGTGAATCTGGTGAAAAAGTGGTTCAGGAAACCAGGAGATGGGATGACAACAAGGGAGAATCCTATGCAATGAGAAGTAAGGAGGATGCCCAGGATTACCGTTATTTCCCGGACCCGGATTTGACGCCGGTTGCTCTGGACGATGCTTTTCTTGAGGAAATCCGCAAAAAACAACCGGAGTTTAGGGAAGAAAAGATGCGCCGCTATAAAGAGGAATTTGATATTCCTGAATATGACATCGAAATCATCACCGGAAGTAAGCATATGGCAGATATTTTTGAAGCAACTGTGGCTCTTGGCAGTTCCCCCAAAAAGGTATCCAACTGGCTGATGGTGGAAACATTAAGGCTTTTGAAAGAAAACAATATGGATACGGAAGATATCCGTTTTTCACCGGAAAATCTTTCAAAATTAATTGCCCTGACAGACACAAAGGCAATCAACAGCTCTGTGGCCAAGGAGGTTTTTGAGGTTATATTCGATAAAGACATTGACCCGGAGAAATATGTAGAGGAAAAAGGCCTTAAAACGGTAAATGATGAAGGCGCTCTGCGAAAGACTGTGGAGGAAGTGATTGCAAATAATCCCCAGTCTGTTCAGGATTATCATAACGGAAAAGAAAAGGCAATTGGATTTTTGGTGGGGCAGACTATGAAAGCCATGAAAGGAAAAGCGGACCCTGGAATGGTAAATCAGCTGCTGAAAAAGCTTTTAGATACAAAATAGATATACCCTATAATAAGGTGATTGCCATAGTTTACAATTCCCAGGATATGGACGGGCGGTGATTGAGCTGGGATACATTTATTTGAATAAGAATACCAGATTCGTGTGCAAGAACGGAAATGCCGTATGGTTTAAAGCGCTAAATGGTGATTTTAAAACTTTTGTAAATGGGGCAGAGGTTTTAACTGATAACTGTGTACTTGGGCTGATTGGGCCGCCCCATCCCGGACAATGCAATCTAATGCCTGACCCGCTGACAGGCGCGCCCTCGCCCTGTATCGCTGCTCTGATACAGGGCATAGGCTGGAACAAGCCATCTGGTCTTACAGTTTCCGGCAGGAAGGCGCTTGGAAGTTCCTGTTGGATTTCCTGCCCCAGACAGGGCGTGGTCAGACCGTTTAAACCTACTTATATGTCAATTAATGTAAATGATGATGTATCGAATTGTAATATTTGTATGTCATCAGGGACAGGGGATATGGTGGGGCAGCAAGGGGAAATTTCTTCCAATGGACCTGACAAAAGAAGGGAAAGCGGGATATCTTCGGATGCCGGTTCAGATACAGACTCACAGCACAGAGAAAAAGAGGCGGATGAAAGTGAGGAAAACAGCAGAACTGCGGAATATGCCTTATGTAATTACAAGGCCTGTAAGGACGCGGATAATTGCCCGTATTTGAAGGCATCCCATGTGCCAAAGGAGACGGATGAAAGCAAAAACGCTAAGACATTGAAGGAAAATATGGGCAGAGAGAGATTTGACATGTATGCAGAGGAATGCAGCCTGATAGCGGCATCATTGTATGGAAAAGATACCTACAGCATTGCACACCACCATATTGTTCCGGTTAACCAATGTTTTAAACAGTTCCCGGAGCTGGTTAAACTGGCAAATTATTATGAATACGACATTAATAATTCCTTAAATGGCATCTGCCTGCCTACAAAAAACCAGGGTTTTGATGGACAGCCTCAGGAGCTGCGGTTAAAGATTGCTTTTCTTGCAATGGAAAAATTAGGGAAACAGTGGCATAAAGGGCACCATAAATATAAACTGGAAAGAGAGATAGCTGACCTGTTTATTGGCAGCAAACCCATAAAGGATTATAAGGCGGCAGTGGATGAGTATTTGAGACAGCTTAGGG
>CAMUHA010000093.1 GCA_947088515.1 uncultured bacterium | reverse complement strand
TCCTGCAAAAGGAACTGATTCACCTCTTCTATCTTCCGGATTGCATAATCAATACTGGGATTGCTTCCCTGTTTATATGCTCCAATATTAATCAAATCTTCTGCTTCACTATAGGTGGCAAGGACATTTTTAAGTTTTCCTGCCGAATTCTTATGTTCACGCTTGGCAATCTGACTCATACATCTGGAAATGCTCTGCAGCACATCAATTGCAGGATAATGGTTCTTATGGGCTAACTTTCTGTTAAGCATAATATGACCATCTAATATACTTCTTGCTGTATCTGTAATTGGTTCATTAAAGTCATCACCATCCACCAAAACTGTATATAAGCCAGTAATAGAACCTTTATCTGACCTTCCTGCACGTTCTAACAATTTAGGCATTTCAGAATACACGCTGGGTGGATATCCTCTTGACACTGGCGGCTCCCCACTTGCCAAGCCAATCTCCCTTTGCGCCATAGAAAAACGGGTAAGAGAATCCATCATCAAAAGTACATCTTTTCCCTGGTCTCTAAAATACTCCGCAATTGCAGTAGCCGTCTGGGCCGCCTTTTTACGCTCCAGGGCAGGCTTATCAGAGGTGGAGACTACGACAACAGACCGTTTCATTCCTTCAGGTCCTAAGTCTCTTTCAATAAATTCCCGCACTTCCCTGCCCCGTTCTCCAATCAGGGCAATTACATTTATGTCCGCCTTGGTATTTCTTGCAAACATTCCCATAAGAGTTGACTTTCCTACTCCCGAACCTGCAAAAATACCAATCCTCTGTCCTTTTCCCACTGTGATAAGACCATCCACAGCTTTAACCCCTAAAGGAAGAACTTCATCAATAATTTTTCTCTTCATAGGGTCTGGCGGTTTCGCTTCCACAGAATATTCCTCTCCTGAAGGCGCAGCCTCTCCCTCTATTCTCCCAAGCCCATCAAGCATATGGCCAAGAAGCCCCTCATCCACACGGACTTTCAAAGGATTTCCTGAATTTTCCACGCTGCTGCCTGGTCCAATTCCCTCCACATTTTCATAGGGCATTAAGAGATTTTTTCCCTCTTTAAAACCAACAACCTCCGCCAACGCAGGATGCACATCCCCGCTTTTTGCCACAGGATAAATCATGCAAATATCCCCCAGCTTTGCAGCTGGACCTGCCGATTCTATGGTAAGTCCTACCACATTAACTACTTTACCCTTTACTTTAAAAAGTGGGTCATCTTTTATGGCTATGTATTTTGCAAAATCAATATTCTGTGCAGCCAATTTATACTCCGCCTTTATCCTTACATTATCTGTTTATTATATGAGAGGAGCCGTAATTTTCTTCCCAGTTCCTCCAGTTCTGTTCCAAGGGAACAGTCATAAATACCATTTTCCGTTTCAATCATACATTGTGCCGCTGAAAGCGTCATGTCTGACACAATTTCCAAATTATTAGAGAGGGTTCCTGTCCCTTCAAGAATCCGTTCCCGCTCCTTTATCACCTGGGGATAATCCTGCTTGGAAACATGCACAATATAATTTGATGCACTATCTGTTTTCTGCATTGTGTCAGTTAACATATTTACTACGATTTGACTGTAAACACTTAAATCCACTTTAAAAATATGTTCATAAATTCCTGTCAGAGCTTCAATAAAATCTGGTTCCAGTTCTTCTATTTTTTTATTATATTCAGCCTGAAGCTGGGCCTGCTTTTTCTTGCATTCGTTTTTCATCGCCTGCACCTGTGCCATTCCCTCTTCATAACCTGCCTGATATCCCTGATTTTTTGCTTCTTCCAGCGCCTTGGCCCGCATATGTTCAATTTGCACACTTGCGGTATCCATCATTTGGTCTGCTTCCGCCTTCACTCTTTCCAATTCAGCTTTGGCATCCGCAATTTCCTGCTCAAGAGCGGCCTGTTGCTCCAGGGCAGCCTGCCTTTGTCTATTACTTTCATCCTCAAGCAGGGCATCCACCACTTTTGCATCAAGTCCGGAAGTAAATCCTCCCGTTTCCGCTTCTCCTGCCGGATGGTTTTCCACTGCCGTTTTCTTTAGCCTCTTTTTAAGCAGCTCATTGGTATCTATTATGCGGGCGTCATCATTTACTACGACCCAGCCCGCTTTATACAAATTACTATACAACGATCTCGTCTCCTCCGCCTCTGGAAATAACAATCTCCCCGGCATCTTCCAGCTTTCTGATGACATTTACAATCTTCTGTTGTGCTTCTTCCACATCCTTCATACGTACAGGACCCATAAATTCCATATCTTCCTTAATCATTACTGCAAGACGCTTGGACAGGTTATTAAAGATTGCGTTCTGTACCTGTTCATTGGAGCCTTTAAGCGCAAGCCCCAAATCATTATTATCCACATCACGCAGCACTCTTTGAATTGCCCGGTCGTCCAAAAGAAGGATGTCTTCGAACACAAACATTTTCTTTCTGATTTCGTCCGCCAGTTCCGGCTCTTCGATTTCCAATGTTTCCATAATATGTTTTTCTGTACCACGGTCCACTGTATTTAAAATATCCACCACAGAATCCACGCCGCCAATAATCGTGTAATCCTGATTTACCAAAGATGACAGTTTTGATTCCAGCACCTTTTCCACTTCCTTTACCACATCTGGACTTGTTCTGTCCATCACTGCAATACGTTTTGCCACCTCTGCCTGCCTTTCCGGGGGCAGGGCAGAAACAATCAGAGCTGCCTGAGAAGCCGACAGATAAGATAAAATCAAAGCTATCGTCTGCGGATGCTCATCTTGTATAAAGTTAAGCAACTGAGCGGCATCTGTTTTACGCACAAATTCAAAAGGTTTCACCTGCAGGGATGCAGTCAGTTTTCCAATAACATCCATGGCTCTCTCACTGCCAAGCGCCTTTTCCAAAAGTTCCTTGGCATAATTGATGCCACCTTCCGCAATATACTGTTGTGCAAGACAAACCTGATAAAATTCATCAATTATCTGGTCCTTGACCTGTGGAGTAACACTCCTTGTATTAGCAATTTCAAGTGTCAGCTCTTCTATTTCTTCTTCCTTTAAATGCTTGAAAATGGATGCTGACTTTTCAGGGCCCAGAGCGATTAGTAAAATCGCAGCCTTCTGAATCCCTGGTATTTTGTCATCGGCGCTTTTAGGCATACCTGTTCCAACCTCCCTCAAAGACCTGTATTTTGGTTAACCCCAATCCTCGTTTAACCAGTTCCGCAAAAGACTTGCAGCGGCCTCCGGATTTTCATCCACAAATTTTTCTATTAGTTTTCTTGTCTCAGACATCTGTTCAGCGTTAATATCCTCAAGATTGGATTCCGGCTGGGACTGAAGCAGACTTTCCACTGACAGTTCTTCTGGCTGTTCCTGTTGCTTTTCAGAACGCATACTTCTAAGCACTACAAATGCAAGAAGACCCAAAATCACAAGAATAAGTACAATTTGAACTGCATCTGACGCTGATACATTTAAGCCTTCCCTGTCAAAAAACACGTTTTCTGAATAGGCAACAATCGCTATGTTATCTACCGGGAACCCTGTAGCCTTTGAAACAATATTAAAGAAATCATCTGGTACATCCACCTGAGTTCTGCCTGCATTTGCCAGCTTATATTCATCCCATGAAATTCCATCAAGCAGGCCCTGTGCACGTACATCTTCCTCTCTTACTATATTCATGTTAACGGCAGAAAGAGAAATTGTTGATGTATCATACTGAATAGCCCCTGGCGGTGTATCCTTCTGGGTAATCCGTTCAGAGGGCAGATATTTATTTTCCTCTTCCGTAGTTGCCGAATTACTGTCGCTATTGTCCTGATATACATATTCCGGCTGTTGTCCATTGGAGTCTGTTCCCGGCACTTCCCCGCTCTCATTGGTTGACTCGCTGCTGAAAGTTCTGTTTGACGCCAGATACCCTTGTGTGTTTCCATCTGCCACATAGTAATTATGGTCTGTTTCGTTGACAGATGAAAAATCCATATCCAGATTTACTGCTACTTCCACTGTTTCAAATTCGTTTGTACCCAGCATCACCCGACGGACATCATTTTTAATCTTAGCTTCCCACTGCGCCTTAACTCCCATCTGGGTACTTGCATTGCTTGCCGCAGTGCCATCCTCTCCACCTACAAAAAGATTATTGCCGGAGGCATCTGTAATCACAATATTTTCCGTTGTTTTATTTCCAACTGCTACGGCAACCGCTTTTGCAAGTCCTGCTGCATTTTCTTCACTGAATTCATCTTCCAGTTCAAGCACAATCCATGCACCGGTTTCTTCTTCTTTTTGAATCAGGGTTCCGTCTTTTTCTGGTATGTATAACTTAACTACTGCACTTTTGACAGCCGTAAATTTCCCAATGATGTCGTTTCCCAGCCTGCTCTCCAGATAAAGCTGGTATTTTTTCTGCTTATCAGATTCTGTGGTTCCAAAGCCTCCGCTGGTAACATTATCTATCGTATAGCTGTAAGATTGGATATCATTGGCTGCCAAAAGCATATTGGCATCTGACAGCTGATTCTTATTGATTTTAATCTGATAGGCGTCATCTGAAACTTCAAAATCATAACCTGCCTCTGTTAGCAGCTCCGATACCTGGGAAGCTTCCTTTCTGTTCTCACAATTAAGCAGTACAACATACTGGGGCCGCATTATCACGGTTATTAAAATCGCAAAAGCAAGAATAATTCCTGCTCCTGCCGATATAATAAACGTCCTCTGTTTTGTAGAAAACTTTTTCCACCATTCAAGGACTTTATTTAAAAGCTCTCTTACTCGCTCTGCCATAACTTACCTTCTTCCGTTTTTCACCCACATACACATTAAATCTGTATCTGCATGATTTCTTTATATGCTTCAATAAACTTATCGCGTAATGAAACTGTGTACTGAAGCGCTGTCGATGCTTTCTGAAGAGCGTTGGTAAGTTCATGTGTGTTTTCGGTTTCACCTAAAGCCCACCGCAGCTTTTCGTTTTCCGCATCGGAAAGATAGGCATTGGTAGTATTTAAATTCTCCACCGCCTTATCAAACAGGCTTCCAAAATTTTTAGATGCCTTTTCCTGCCTGGCGGCAGAATAGTCCTCCGCTGCCGTTCTGACGGCACCAGATGATAAATTATAAAAAGATGATATGTCCATTTTATCCCGTCCTCCCTCTCATTACTGCGCTGCCATCTCAAGGCCCTTCATTGCAATACTTTTGCTTGCACTAAAGGCCGTGGCATTAGCTTCGAAAGAACGGCTTGCGTCAATCAGGTTGGTCATTTCCGTAACAATACTCACATTGGGATATGTAACATAACCATTTTCATCTGCGTCCGGATGTGAAGGGTCATACACCATATTAGGCTGTGTCTTGTTATCCTCCATAACCTTTCCAACCCTGACCCCCTGTCCTTTGAATTTGTTACTTGCGCTTCCTAAGAAACTGCTGAAAGTCTGTACTCTGTCCCCGCGCTCCTCAAAAGTCACAACCTTACGTCTGTAGGGCGTCCCATCCTGGGTTCTGGTTGTATAAGCATTGGCTATATTTTCTGAAATCGTATCCATCCGGAAACGCTGCGCCGTCATGCCGGAGGCATTAATATTAAAAGCACTGAAGATTCCCATTTTACCCTTCCTCCCCTTACTTCAAGACAATTTTCAAATTGGCAAATTCCTGGTTAATGCAGTCTCTCAATCCATTGTACTTTATCTGGTTGGCAGCAAGCTGTGCATTTTCTGTATCAAAATCCACGTTATTGCCATCCAGGCGGTAAGAGAAATTTGCCGAATCCGTATACACTCTGGGTTCAAGTTCCACACCAGATACATGGGCTACTTTTGAGTCAACCGTTTCGTACCTGGAATTTCCAAGCGCTCTGCGAAGCTGGGTTTCAAAATCAATATCCTGCCGTTTGTATCCCGGCGTATCCACATTCGAAAGATTGTTGGAAATGACTTCGTTCCTTAACCATGCTGCATCTGCCGCTTTGCTAAGCACATTCACATAATTAAATACATTACTGTTTATCATTCTACGGCTCCCTTCAAAATGCTCGTATTTTCAGAAAAGTTTATTCAATACAAACTTTCCCCACAAACATCATATCACATTTATTATAATTTATTTAGTCAAAAAGACAAGGTTTTTTTTTAATTTCATACCTATTTTTAATCGAAAAAAGGGGTTCATGCCTACCTAATAGTACATAAGTCCCATAAATCCCTTTACCCTTTTCTGCATAATCCGTTATGCATAAATATTTGCTTTTTTTATACTCTCTTTTCTAAGCTTTTCCACTTCGTCAAATACCATGTCATTTAAAACCTTAATATATGTTCCCTTCATCCCTGAAGACCTTGATTCAATAACTCCTGCGCTTTCGAACTTTCTTAAGGCATTAACAATTACAGAGCGGGTAATCCCCACCCTGTCTGCAATTTTACTGGCTACAAGAATCCCCTCCATTCCACCTAACTCTTCAAAAATATGCACTACTGCCTCCATTTCAGAATAAGACAGTGTGTTAAGCGCTGAACGGATGACTGCCAGTTTTCTGTTTTCTTCCGCACTTTCCTCATTTACTGCGCGGAGCATTTCCAGTCCCACCACTGTGGTTCCGTATTCACACAGGATAATATCATCTATACCATAGGGTTCTGCACATTTATAAATAAACAGTGTGCCAAGGCGTTCTCCCGCTATCTCAATCGGCGTGATAATAGCCTGAAATTTCCTGATATTTTCATTCTCAAACCCAAGGGTCTGCAAATTAACATTTTCTTTGGTGGAAAGGATAGCAAGAAGCCTTTCATTGAGCATGGAATCTATAAAATCTCCCACCTGTCCCACAATCAGCTCAGTAATAGCCTCTACTCCCGGTGCGCAGCCTACGCCCAGCACCTTTCCTTTTCTACTGATCACCAATACATTTGAGGACAATATTTCACATAACACAGAGCATATATCATTAAAAACAAACTTGCTGGAAATATTGTTATGAAGAAGTTTACCAATCTTTCTGGTCTTATCCAATAGCTGTACGCTGCTCATCACAAACCTCCGCCAATAGCTTTAATGGTATTTTATCACAAGATAAGTGCAATTTCAACGACCTTCTAATAAAATTTACGGTAAGGTAAAAATTGTTATCAATTAACTGACTTATCAATCATCATCAGAATTTTGTGTAACATACCCGCATTTTTCATTCATACAGGCCAGCTTGCTTCCCTTATGGAGCATCAGCGCCCCACACTCCGGACATTTCTTTTTCGAAGGTTTCTGCCAAACCATGAAATCGCAATCCGGATTTCCAATACATCCATAATATTTCCTGCCTTTTTTGGTTTTCTTGAGTACAATATCTTTTCCGCATAAAGGACAGAAAACACCAATCTTTTCAAAATATGGTTTTGTGTTCCGGCAGTCAGGAAAACCAGGACAGGCTAAAAATCTGCCGTGCGGCCCATATTTAATCACCATCTGTCTTCCACAAAGGTCACATACCTCATCGGATACCTCATCTGCAATATCCACTTCCTTTAGTTCTTTCTCCGCCCTCTTTACCGCATCATCCAAGTCCGGGTAAAAGTTTGATACCACAGTTTTCCATTTAACGCTTCCCTCCTCCACTCCATCCAAAAGAGCTTCCATATTGGCAGTAAAATTTACATCCACAATAGTTGGAAATGCTTCCTTCATCATTTGGTTGACAACTTCCCCCAGCTCTGTCACATAAAGATTTTTATTTTCTTTTGCCACATAGCGCCTTGCAAGAATTGTAGTTATTGTAGGCGCATAAGTACTGGGACGGCCAATGCCAAGTTCTTCCAGTGTATGGACCAAAGAAGCTTCCGTATAGTGCGGGGCCGGCTGGGTAAAATGCTGCTTTTCTTCCAGACCGGACAGACAAAGAACGGTATCTGCATCTATCCCTTTTACCAGAACGCCCGTTTCTTCCTTTTCATCTTCCTGTGTATAAACGCTCATAAAACCGTCAAATGCAAGTTTGGAAGCCGCTACGGTAAACCTATGCTTTCCAGCATCAATTTTTATGGAAGTAGTTTCATATCTTGCTGGCTGCATTCTGCTTGCCACAAAACGCTTCCAGATTAACTGATACAGCCGTAACTGGTCCCTGGATAAAGATTCTTTCATCATAGCCGGCGTTCGTTTTAAATCGGTAGGCCGTATTGCTTCATGTGCATCCTGGATTTTTTTATCACTCTTTTTGGTTCCTGTACCGTTTATCACATAAGCTTCCCCATAGTTTTCCCTGATGTATTCTTCCGCCATTATCTCCGCTTCCCTGGAAACTCTTGTGGAATCTGTACGGAGATAGGTGATAATACCTACAATGCCATTGCCCTTTATCTCAATTCCTTCATATAACTGTTGGGCCAGCCGCATGGTTTTCTGGGTAGAAAAGTTAAGCGCCTTGCTAGCTTCCTGTTGCAGGGTAGAAGTAGTAAAGGGAAGGGGCGATTTTTTCGTCCTTTCCCCCCGTTTTATCTCACTGACTTTAAATTCAGCATTTTCTATCTCTTCTAAAATCTGGTCCAGCTCTTTCCGTGAAGAAATAACCGTTTTACTGTCTTTTTTTCCGTAATACTTCGCCACCAGGGGCTTTTTTTCTCCCGGCAGCTCAAAAGAAGCCTCCAGTGTCCAGTATTCTTCCGGGATAAAACTATTGATTTCATCCTCACGGTCACAAATAATACGTAGCGCCACCGACTGCACTCTCCCAGCGCTCAACCCCCGCTTAACCTTTGCCCATAAAAGAGGGGAAATCCGGTATCCCACCATACGGTCCAATACACGCCTTGCCTGTTGTGCATCCACCAGGTCCATATTAATTTCTCTTGCATTTTTTATGGATTCTTTTACTGCGTTTTTGGTTATTTCGTTAAAAGTTATCCGGTAAACCTTCTTATCTTCCAGTTTTAACGCCACAAGCAAATGCCATGATATTGCCTCCCCTTCCCGGTCAGGGTCAGTAGCTAGATAAACTTTTTCCGCTTTTTTAACTTCTTTTCTAAGGTTGGCCAAAATATCGCCTTTGCCCCTTATTGTAATATATTTAGGCTCAAAACCATTTGCTACATCAATTCCAAGCTGGCTTTTGGGCAGGTCACGGACATGGCCATTGCTGGCAGCCACTTCGTAACTGGAACCTAAAAATTTCCCGATCGTCTTAACCTTGGCAGGTGATTCCACAATTACCAGATATTTTGCCATAATACATCCCCTTATTCGTTAAACTTATAACGAACAACACTATACACCACTTTTTCTACTCTTGCAAGTAGTAAAATTCTTAAAAAATATTTAGAAATTATTTGTCAGACATCAAAAAATTATTCCATCCCCATAAACCATTGCCCAGAAAATTCCCAAAGACAAATAAGGACCATATGCCAGTATTCTGTCTTTGCCCTGCCATTTCATACGAAAAAGATGCACTGCGGCGCCAACTGCCGAACCTGCAAAAAGCGCTGGCAGAATTTTATTTTTGCCAAGAAAAAGCCCGGCTGCTGCCATTAACTTTATATCCCCTCCTCCTACTCCCTTCCCTTTGGTAAAAAGAAAAATTATCATAAAGAGGCTGCCTGCCATAAAAAATCCCACTGCATACTCTCTCCAGTTTTCCCAGTCACAAAGCAGCCTGATTCCACCCAACATACCAATAAATACATTACATGTCAGGGGAATTTCAAAAGTTTTCCCATCAATTATACCAACCGCAAGAAGACAGGAGGCGCACAGACAAAAGAGCGCCTTTTCCATTTGCCACTCTCCCCCTGCCGCAATCCACAAATATAGCAGCGCATTAACAAGGCACAGGAAAAAACTACGCCTAAAAACACTTTCTTTCCGCAAAACAGTGCAAATATATCTGTTAAGAATCGTACCGGCTGCCAGGCCGGATAGAAAAACTGTTAAATATAAGAGCGCTTTATCCTCTATTATACACTTAACATTCTCCACTGATAATCTCATACTGCATCCATTCATATTTCAGTTTTGTCCCCTCCGCAATCTCCGGCGGAAGAAGGGCTCTGGCCACCAGCTTTAACTCTCCGCTTTCCAAGTCTGTTCTTTTCAAATTTGCATAGTCACCGTCAATACTCACCACTTCATAATAAAATACACCCATAATATCCTCCATGCTGCCAACACCTGCTAATTTGCGTGTCAGCAAATTTGTCTGTGAAAAATTTATTTTCACAGTATATCCTTCCATCTGAAATTATGCTTTCAACCCAATATCCTGTAAAAGCGTTTTTACTAAAAACCATTCTGTGTTTTTGCAAAATAGTTTCCAAAAAACTGCTTTGCCCTGCCTTCCATACAAAGAGTCATCAGTCCATCCATGACTTCTTCTGCTTTCATTTCGATTCCCTTCTGGCTCATGGACCTTATTATTTCTTCTATAGACCTTGGATTATAGTCCAGGAAACATTCCAGTCCTTCCTCTTCCTTTTTATCTTTTTTGTGTGTATTCCCAATTTCTTTCCGATTATCAAGAAGCATAATTTCTGCCACCAAATCCTCCGGGGAAAGGGCAATACCAGCCCCCTGTCTAAGCAGCAGATTGCATCCGTCGCTTAATCTGTCTGTAAGTCGTCCCGGCACTGCATAAACGTGTTTTCCCTGTTCGAGAGCCATATCCACAGTAATCCATGTACCACTTTTTTGTCTCGCTTCCACTACAAGAAGAAGGTCACACAGCCCCGCCACGATACGGTTTCTTTCCGGAAACTGCTGTTTTACCGGTTCCCTGCCTGGCGGGAATACAGATAAAATCCCGCCGCCGCATTCTACAATTTTCCGGTAAAGCGCTTTATTGGATGCGGGATAACAGATATCCACTCCACACCCTAACACTGCATAGGTTCTGCCTTCACCTTTAATAGCCGCTTCCTGCCCTATGCCATCAATTCCCCTTGCCATGCCGCTGATAATGGAAATACCAGCCGCTGCCATTCCTCCTGCAAAGGCTTCCGCCATGTACTTTCCATATTCTGAGCATTCCCTTGCACCGATGACTGCCACTGCCGGACATGATTCTTCAGGAAGGCTTCCCAGACAGTAAATACCATAAGGCGGGTGGATTAGTTCCCGGAGACGGGAAGGGTATTCCTCGTCATCTGTCGTATAAAACCTTATCTTTTTCTTTTCCATCTGCCCGTAAGCCTTATGTGGGTCAAACTCCTTCTTAAAGTTTACTACCTGATGCAGCGTCTTTTCCTTCAACAGTTGTCCAAGCTCCTTATTGGATGCACAAAAAACCTCTCTGGCGCTGCCAAAGTGACGCAGCAGTTTTTCGATGGTCCTGTCCCCTATCCCTGGCAGATTATGCAGCCAGAAGCCGTAAACCTTTTCTTTTTCCATTCTACCCCCTGTTCATTTGTCCGGTCAACCCCTGTTTCCGTATGATAAAGGCATATTTAAAACATACTTTAAGAGCCAAAACCATCATTTACCCGGTAGCAGGCCGCTTCTCTAAGATGCTTTGCCAAAATATTTTCACTGTTTTCCAAGTCTGCAATGGTTCTTGCAACCTTCAACAGTCTGTGGTAAGTCCTAGCGCTTAGTTTCAGGGAATGGAATAATTTTTCCATCACCATTTTTTCCTCTTTTCCCAAAGAGCAATATAGTTCCAGTTCCCCAGCCTTCATATCTGAATTAAAGCGGGCTGTGGTCTTTTGGAATCTTTTTTCCTGCCGTGAACGGGCCTGCATAACCTTTTTCTGCATACTCTTGCTTCCTTCTCCTGTTCCTTTGGACTGCAGCTGACAAAAATCTACCGGCGCCGCCTCAATGCAAATATCCATTCTATCCAAAATAGGCCCGGATAAATGGCTTAGGTATCTGTGCCTTTCAAAAGGAGTGCACCGGCATCTGTTTCGGTCCGGGTAATATCCACATGGACAAGGGTTCATGGCGCCTACAACCATAATATCCGCCGGATAGGTAAAAGCCCCCCTGCTTCGGGCAATCCTTATTTCTTTCTCTTCCAGAGGCTGGCGTAGCAAATCCAGCGTCTGGCGTTTAAACTCCGGCATTTCATCTAAAAACAGTACTCCTCTATGTGCCAAAC
>CAMUHA010000092.1 GCA_947088515.1 uncultured bacterium | reverse complement strand
AAATAAATTGTCAATCCACAGATAAGGATTTTGCTGCTTTAAGTACATCCATAACGCTTCGTCAAAATCAACCACAAGGTTAACCTCTTGAGACGAAATAGCATAAGACTTACCATCACTATCTATGATGGTAAGTCCATGATAATCGCATTGTTCCAAAAGCTCATCATTCACTTCATTTACATTTTTTCCAGTACAATAGATACCATTAATCCACGTTCCATAGCTGAAACCGTCTGAGTAGTAATATGCAAGTCCCAGATACATAACAATCAAAGACAGCAGTATCAGAAAAAAACCAATACCAAGTCCCTTTAAAACATTTCTATTCATTTTTCTTTTCCAAATCCGTTGCGTCAAATACTTCACTGATGGGAGCGCCTGCCGGCACCATAGGGAACACTTTATCATCCTCCGGGATTACACACTCAATAAGTACCGGTTTTTTCATTTCAATTGCACGAGTAAGCGCATCCGCCACTTCCTCTTTCCGGGTAACTCTTATGGCTTCGCAGCCAAGCCCCTTTGCCACCATGCAAAAATCCACCCCATCATCTAAAATAGTCTGGGAATATCTTTTTTCATAGAACAACGTCTGCCATTGTCTGACCATTCCAAGCACATGATTATTAATTACCACTTCAATAATTGGTATTCCATATCTGGAAGCTGTTGCAAGCTCGTTCATATTCATCCGGAAACATCCATCGCCTGCAATGTTGATGCAGATTTTGTCAGGGTTTCCCATTTTTGCCCCTATGCAGGCTCCAAGACCATACCCCATAGTTCCAAGTCCGCCGGAGGACAGGAAGGTTCTGGGACTGGAATATTTGAAGTACTGTGCTGCCCACATCTGATGCTGTCCCACATCGGTGACAATCAAGGCTTCTCCCTTTGTTATCCTGTCGATTTCCTCCATAATATACGGACAGGAAAGCGCTCCCTCATCATAATTCAGTGGGTATTTTTCTTTTAATTCTTTTATATGCGCATTCCATTCTCTGTGTTCCGCCTGAGGAAGTTCTTTATTTATTATAGTGAGAATTTCTTTCAAATCACCAACCACAGAGGCATCTGTTTTGATATTTTTATTTATTTCAGCCGCATCAATGTCAATATGGAGCACCCTTGCCCTTGCCGCAAACATCGCTGCATTTCCCACAACACGGTCAGAAAACCTTGCACCTAATGCCACCAGGAGGTCACATTCGCTGACGCCTAAATTGGAGGCCTTAGTTCCGTGCATTCCAATCATACCTGTATACCGTTCGTTGTGTCCGTCCATCACTCCTTTTCCCATCAGGGTATCGCAAACCGGAGCATCCAAAAGAGAGGCAAGTTCTCTCACTTCCATATGGGCGCCAGAAATTACTGCGCCTCCGCCAACATAGATAAAAGGCCTTTTTGCATTTTTCATCAGGAAAACTGCATTTTCAATGTCTTCTTTTGTATATTTGCAGGAAGCATTCAAAGGCTCCGGGATCTTTTTTTCGTACTCGCAGGAATTAGCAGTCACATCCTTTGTTATATCCACCAGCACCGGACCTGGTCTGCCTTCCCTTGCAATCCGAAATGCTTTCCTTATTGTATCTGCAAGCTTCGCAATATCCTTTACAATATAGCTGTGCTTAGTAATAGGCATCGTAACCCCGGCAATATCTACCTCCTGAAAAGAATCTTTCCCAAGAAGCGGAAGATTCACGTTACAGGTAATCGCCACCACTGGCACCGAATCCATATAGGCAGTGGCGATTCCTGTCACAAGATTTGTTGCGCCAGGACCACTGGTTGCAAGGCAAACCCCCACTTTTCCGGTTGCGCGGGCATATCCGTCCGCTGCATGAGCCGCCCCCTGCTCGTGGGACGTAAGTATATGGTTAATCTCTTCTCTATGCTTATATAGTGCGTCATATACATTTAAAATTGTACCGCCTGGATACCCAAAAACGGTATCAACTCCCTGTTCTTTTAAACATTCCACCACAATTTCTGAACCTGTAAGCTGCATTTTCCACTCCTCCCAATTTTCTTTACGCCTTCCGGGTATCTGTTTTTCCAGGCACTTCCAGAATTGCCCCTCTGTTCCCGGAAGTTACCATTTCCCTATACCTTGCCAGATAACCAGTAACGACTTCCGGCTTTCTTGGCTGCCATTTTTGCTTTCTTGCATCCAGTTCTTCATCAGAAACCTTCACCTCCAGCTTCATTTCCGGGATATTAATACTAATTATATCTCCTTCTTCCACAAGCGCTATGGGACCTCCTACTGCCGCTTCTGGTGAAACATGACCAATGGAGGCGCCCCTGGAAGCGCCGGAAAAGCGTCCATCTGTTATAAGCGCAACGCTTGACCCAAGACCCATACCTGCAATGGCGGAGGTTGGATTAAGCATTTCCCGCATCCCCGGCCCGCCTTTTGGCCCTTCATACCGGATAACCACAACATCCCCGGAGATGATTTTTCCGCCTTTAATTGCTGCAATAGCATCTTCTTCACATTCAAAAACTCTTGCGGGCCCTTCATGAACCATCATCTCCGGCACAACAGCCGAACGCTTCACCACACTGCCATCCGGCGCCAAATTCCCTTTTAAAACTGCCAGTCCTCCAGTTACTGAATAAGGGTTGTCAAGAGGTCTGATAACCTCCTTATTCCGGTTAACAGCTCCTGCAATATTTTCTCCTATGGTCTTTCCGGTAACAGTCATGCACTCTGTATGTAAAAGTCCTGCGTCTGCAAGCTCTTTCATCACCGCATACACACCGCCTGCCTCATTTAAATCTTCCATATAGGTAGGACCTGCTGGCGCCAGGTGACACAAATTAGGTGTTTTTTCGCTGATCTCATTGGCAAAGGCAATATCAAAATCAAAACCAATCTCATGGGCAATGGCCGGTAAGTGCAGCATGGAGTTGGTGGAGCATCCAAGCGCCATATCCACAGTCAGTGCATTTAAAATTGCATCCTTTGTCATAATATCCCTTGGACGGATATTCTTTTGGTACATCTCCATTACTGCCATGCCCGCGTGTTTCGCAAGCTTAATCCTCTCTGAATAAACCGCAGGAATGGTTCCGTTTCCTCTAAGTCCCATGCCCAATGCTTCCGTTAAACAGTTCATGGAGTTTGCAGTATACATACCGGAACAGGAACCGCAGGTAGGGCATGTTTTTTCTTCAAATTCTCTTACATCTTCCTCTGTCATTGTCCCTGCAGCATGAGCGCCTACCGCCTCAAACATAGAAGACAGGCTTCTTTTATGTCCCTTTACCCTGCCTGCAAGCATGGGGCCGCCTGAGACAAACACTGTAGGTACATTAATTCTTGCTGCCGCCATTAAAAGTCCTGGTACATTTTTATCACAATTGGGCACCATTACCAACGCATCAAACTGATGGGCAAGAGCCATACATTCTGTCGAATCCGCAATTAAATCTCTGGTAACTAGAGAATATTTCATTCCGATATGTCCCATGGCAATACCGTCACAAACTGCTATGGCAGGAAACACCACTGGCACTCCGCCTGCCTGGGCAACTCCCAGTTTTACTGCCTCTACTATTTTATCCAGATTCATATGTCCCGGAACAATTTCATTATAGGAACTTACAATACCTACCATAGGCTTTTTCATTTCCTCTTCTGTAAACCCCAGCGCATTAAATAAGCTTCTGTGAGGCGCCTGTTGTATGCCTGTTTTTACATTATCACTTCTCATTTTTCCTCTCTCTTTCTTTACGAATTAACTGTATAGAGAACATAATTTTCATTTTCATAGGTTTTTGTCATGTTCCCCTCTATATAATCCCAGGGTATCATATCATAATAAAGATAAAATTCCCACACCATTTCATTAAACTCCGGGTCTGTCATTCTTTTGTCCAAAAGAACCACATCCGCTCCTTCTATTTCCCTGTTTTCACAACGGATACCATAAAGGAAGTAAAGGAGATATTCCTGGTTACAGTCTGTAACACAGTAATTCTCCCACTTTTGCATATCCCCATGGGCAAAAGCATCCGCTATCTCATGCTCCCGCATTCCATATTGCATATTATAGCCTGAAAAACCAAGACACTTTACTCCAAAAGCGACTGTCAGTAAAACAAAAACTGTCATTGCTCCTTTTTGAAACTTTCCGTCAGATATTCTGGATATTCCCTTAAATAAACTATCTGCCAGCGCTCCCAGCAAAACCGCTAAAAGTACGCCTCCATAGGTAAAAACCCTGTAATAAGGGCGTTTACACTGTATCAGCAAAATAACAGGTACCAGCGCAATTCCCAAAAGCAGGAACAAATACAACAGCATATTTTCCTGTTTTTTCTGTCTGCTCTTTCTGATAATTTGACAGATAAGAAACAAAATCCCTGCCAGCTGTATAAATACCACTACCATTTCCAGAGAACCATAGTAATACCCTGACAAATCCACAAGCCAGTCTTTCAAACGTGCCGCAAATCCGGCTCTTTCCTCACTTTGGATGTAGGGCGTATCCAGCATATATGCCATTCCTCTGTTGATGGCGGCAAAGGGAGCTTTTAAAATCATTTTCACATGCCCCATGCCATAGTAAATGCTTGCCGCATCTTTTACCAGCAGATTTGAACCAATGGACATCCAGATAACAGCATAAAGGACCACTGTGCCAAATGCTGCTATAAGAGAGGAAGCAACCAGCTTTATGAGTTTCCTGCCGTTTTGGGTTTTAAAAAAATTACAATTTTCTCTTTTTCCTTCTCTTATTCCCCCTGCCAGGAGAAAAAATCCCCCTGCCATACATAATGGCGCCACCCAGTAAACATTACTGCTGACCGCATAAAGCCCCAATATCAGCGCCGCTATATAAGTAACATATACTTTTTTTCCGGCCGTTTCCTTTTCACATATAGAAATCATACAAAGCCAGGCAGTCAGATAGCATGTGATGCCAAGAGTATACCCCCTGCCCTGAACTGCCATCTGGTTTACCAGATTCATGGATATGTATAAAACCACAGTGCAAAAAGGCAGCCATCCTTTTAAATATTTTCCCACTGCCTTATATAAAAGAATCATATTTGCCAGAGCGCAAAGATACGAAACCCCGCGTAAACCAATATAAGGATTCCCGAAAAAGTCAAAAAATGCCGAAAGCACCGAATAACCTACATGATTATTCGGCAGCGGCCAATGAATTGCCGCATACAAGGGTCCTTTACTGATAAAACAATAATACGTATATAATTCATCATACCATGGTGTAAGGGCAAACAGCCGATAGCCATAATATATGGCCATAATTATAAGCAAAATCAAAAATGCCCTTTTTTTTTGTTTTTCTTCCTTCTGCCCGGAAAGAAAATAGTTCAAATGCCTATCTGATTTCATTCGCCAGCAAATCACCCATTTCTCTGCATCCAGTCTGCACACAGCCTTCTGACATAATATCAACTGTACGGTATCCCTTTTTTAATATTTCCTTCACTGCATTTTCAATAGCATCAGCTTCCTTATCAAGGTCAAATGTATAACGAAGCATCATAGCTGCTGAAAGAATAGTCGCTATGGGATTTGCAATTCCTTTTCCTGCAATATCCGGTGCAGACCCATGGCTTGGCTCGTAAAGTCCAAACTTCGTATCATTTAAGGATGCAGATGCCAGCATACCAATAGAACCAGTCACCATGCTAGCTTCATCGGACAAAATATCTCCAAACATATTTTCTGTAAGAATCACATCAAACTGTGCCGGGTCTTTTACCAGCTGCATAGCACAATTATCCACCAACATATGTTCTAAGGAAACTTCCGGATAATCTGCTGCGACCTCATCCACCACTTTCCTCCAGAGTCTTGAAGAATCCAGTACATTTGCCTTATCCACACTGGTCACTTTTCTGCGGCGTTTCATGGCAATGTCAAATCCCTTAATTGCAATTCTTCTGATTTCATTTTCATCATAAGTAAGTGTGTCCACTGCCCGGCGCACACCGCCTTCCTCTGATGTATGCCGCTCCCCAAAATACAAGCCTCCGGTAAGCTCCCGCATAATCAGCATATCAAATCCGGCGCTGCTGATTTCCTTCTTTAAAGGGCAGGCATCTGCAAGTTCATCATACAAAACTGCCGGCCTTAAATTGGCAAATAAGTTCAAAGCTTTGCGAAGCCTCAAAAGTCCTGCCTCCGGTCTTAAATCAGGCGGAAGCTTATACCAGGGAGAAGTCACTGTATTTCCACCAATAGACCCCATCAACACAGCATCTGCCTCTTTTGCAGCATCAATGGCTTCTTCTGTTAATGGAACCCCATAAGCGTCAATAGATGCTCCGCCCATTAAAATATCCTTATATGTTATTTCATGCCCATACACAAGGGCCATCTTGTCAAGAACCTTCTTTGCTTCTGCCACAATTTCCGGTCCAATCCCATCGCCTGGTATGCAAACAATATTTAATTTCATCTCCCTCTCATCCTTTCCCAAAACTTTTGCCTAAAAATCGGTTTTCCTCTGGCAAGCTTTTGTATATTCAAAATAAGACGCAACCAATATGCGCCTTACTTTCAAAATTATATGGGACATTCAGCTTCTGTTAAAGCTTGACATCCCTATTCTGCATCTGCCTTTTCAATCTGTGAAATAGCATTCTTCTGCATAGGAATACGGCAATTTTTATTATTACCAAATTCAACAATCACAGTATCATCTGTAATATCTATGACGATTCCATAAAAACCACTGCTGGTAAGTACACAGTCCCCCACCTCAAGGGTTGACAACATAGCCGCCATTTTTTTCTGTTCTTTTTTCTGTGGACGAATCATAATAAAATAAGAAACTCCAAAGATAAGAACAAGGTATAACACGATAACAAAACCTCCGCCTGCCATAGAGCCGGCCTCCTGTGCTGCTAACAAAATACCCATATTTTTACATCCTCCTGTATTTGGCTTGGACAATTAAGTCTAATCACTATCATACACAATTAAGCCATTAAAGACAAGCCTTTTTATAATTTTTTACTTTCCCCCTGCCTCATACGCTCCAGTTTTCTTTGCTTGTAAGACGCAAATTCTCCCTTATCCAGCGCATCCCGTATCTCTTCCATCATTGTATTATAAAAATACAGATTATGAAGCACACAAAGGCGCATTCCCAGCATTTCCTTTGCTTTCAGCAAATGTCTGATATAAGCTCTTGAATATCTTTGGCAGGCAGGACACCCGCAGCCCTCTTCTATTGGCCGGTTATCCAGTTCATATTGGGCATTAAAAAGATTGATTTTTCCACTATTAGTATATAAATGACCATGTCTTCCGTTTCTGCTGGGATATACACAGTCAAAAAAGTCAATACCTCTCTCCACACCTTCTAAAATATTGGCAGGGGTACCAACTCCCATCAGATAAACTGGCCTGTCCTTTGGAAGATTGGGAACTGTTTCTTCTATTATATAATACATTTCTTCATGGCTCTCCCCCACTGCCAGTCCTCCTATGGCATAACCATCCAGGGGAATTTCTGAAATTCTTTTAGCATGTTCAATTCTGATATCTGCAAAAACGGCTCCCTGATTAATCCCAAAAAGAAGCTGTTCTTTATTAATTGTATCTTCAAGTAAATTCAGACGGTCCATCTCCTTCCTGCACCGCTCCAGCCATCTTGTAGTGCGCTCTACTGACGCCTGCACATAATTTCGGTCAGCTAAACTGGAGGGACATTCATCAAAAGCCATGGCAATGGTAGAGGCAAGATTGGACTGAATCTTCATACTTTCCTCTGGTCCCATAAATATTTTCCGCCCATCAATATGGGAATTAAAATAAACGCCTTCTTCCTTAATTTTGCGAAGCCCTGCCAGGGAAAAAACCTGAAATCCGCCTGAATCTGTAAGTATAGGCTTATTCCAGGACATAAATCTGTGAAGCCCTCCAAGCTTTTTGACAATTTCATCTCCAGGCCTTACATGCAGATGATAGGTATTGGATAATTCCACCTGAGTGCGAATCCTCTCCAGATCCTCTGTTGACACTGCACCTTTAATTGCCGCAACTGTCCCCACATTCATGAAAACCGGTGTCTGTATCACACCATGGACAGTTGTAAACTCTCCTCGTTTTGCTCTTCCTTCCTGTTTTAACAATCGGAACATTTTCTCCTCGTTTCTGCGCTGCCTTTATAGTAAAATAATAATTTCCAGACAGGCCTAAAACCGCAGCGCAGATACAGACCTGCCATAAACACTACTATATCCATGTTATATTTTACACAAAACCCTACGCTTTCACAATAGAGATATTTAGAAAAAAGTTGATTAGCTTTAAACCTTATCCTTGCTGATTTCGCCGGACAGGAGTATAATACAAAAACAGCAAAAAATCTGTACTTAGTCAATTTTACACAATTTTAAGCAAAAATGGAGGAATTCTATGGCAGGTTCAACATTCGGAAATATATTTAAGATTACTACTTGGGGAGAATCCCATGGAAAGGCGCTGGGCGCTGTTATTGATGGCTGCCCCGCCGGGCTTTCTCTATGCGAAGCAGATATCCAGGTCTATCTTGACCGCCGCAAACCTGGTCAGACTTCCATATCTACCCCACGCAAAGAATCGGACCAGGTGGAAATCCTCTCCGGCATTTTTGAAGGAAAAACCACTGGCGCCCCTATTTCCCTTATGGTCCGCAACACTTCGCAAAAGTCTTCCGACTACAGTGAAATTGCTTCTTATTACCGGCCCGGCCACGCAGATTATACTTTTGATGCCAAATATGGATTCCGTGATTATACTGGCGGCGGACGCTCTTCAGGCCGTGAAACCATCGGACGTGTAGCCGCAGGCGCCGTAGCCGCCAAAATCTTAAAGGAAATAGGAATTTGTGTTACTGCCTACACCAAATCCATTGGTCCTGTTTCCATTGATATGTCCGCCTTTGACCAGACGGCTATTTACACAACCGCTACCTGTATGCCTGATAAAAAAGCAGATATTTGCGCTACGGAATATTTAACTGAATGTATGAAAAATAAAGACTCCAGTGGAGGTATTATTGAATGTATCATAAATGGTCTGCCTGCAGGCATCGGAGACCCGGTTTTTGAAAAATTAGATGCCAGTTTGTCAAAAGCTATTATGTCCATTGGCTCGGTTAAGGCAGTGGAAATTGGGGATGGCGTGCTTGTATCCCAATCCTTAGGCTCTGTCAACAATGATGCTTTTACCTGTACAGACAATAAAATATCCAAAAAAACAAACCATGCAGGGGGGATTCTGGGCGGCATCAGTGATGGTTCTCCAATTGTATTACGCGCACACATAAAGCCCACCCCCTCCATTTTTTCCAGACAGGAAACAATCAATAAAAATGGAGAAAATATACAAATTGAAATCAAGGGAAGACATGACCCAGTCATTGTTCCCAGAGCCGTGGTGGTAGTGGAGGCCATGGCAGCTCTTACCATTTTAGATGCCTGCATGGTGAATATGACAGCAAGACTTGATTATCTTACAGATTTTTACCATCATATTTAATACATTCTCTGTACATAAAAACAGCAGCGAAATTTCTTTGAAAGAAATATCCTGCTGTTTTTCATTTACCTTTTATTTTAAGTGATAGAAAATAATGCAATTTGGCTGGTTTACTTCCATTTCCTTTCCATTCATAACAAGTGTTCCTTTTTCCATATCCACATTGAAAAATGTCATGGAATCTGTCTCATGGTTGAGAGAAACCAGATGCTTATTATCAGGAAACAGGGCGGCATCTTTTGGATAGTCCCCGCTTATTGGCAGGCATAATATCTTTTTAAGCAAACCGCTCTCACTGTCAATAGAATAAAGCACCACACTGTTATCTCCTGCATTGGAACTGCATAAATAATGAAAATCTTGTGAAAAATTCAGTGCGCTTGCTGCTGACCCTACTGCATGATAATTATTCAAAGTTGAAATATTTTGTATCTTGTCAAAAACAGGCATTCCATGGCCATCCACAGAATAAGTATATACATCAATATAATTTTTCAGTTCGTGCACCACATAAAGATACTTTCCATCTTGTGAAAACTTCAAATGACGGGGTGCAGATTCCTGTTCGCTTCTGATAATATCCACCTGACGTAATCTTCCGTTTTTGTGGTTCACTTCATAAACCACCACATGGTCCATTCCCAAATCTGCCGCACACAAGAATTTATTATCTCTGGTCATTTTCACACAGTTAATATGTGGTCTGAAATTTCTTTCTGCGATGCTTCCAAGCCCTTTATGGAAAATCTCATCTGTAATTTCCCCAATCGTGCCATTTTCATCTACCCTTAGAACCGTAAGCTTGGCATCATGATAACCTGCTACAAATAACAATTTATCTTCATAATCTGTGGAAAGATAACAACCTCTCATTCCATTAATAGAAGCATGATTTATCTGCTCAAGTCCTCCATCTTCCAGAATTTTATATGATTCCACTCCAAAATCCGTAATAGAAAACAGATATTTCCGGTTGTGGGATATAGTTACATATGAAGAATTGGTAATCTGTACCTGGTCCTTTTCAAAAAATCTGCCTTTTTCTATATCCACATCATAAATTCGGATTCCATGGGTGTTTTTATTTCCTGATGTATAGGTAGATACATACGCTACATACTTTTCTTTTTCCATAACGAACCTCTCTTAACTGACAGCCTTTTACATACTTTACTGAACTTTCTTAGTATTTTATCGTACTAAAATCTTCCATCATTATAGCACAATTTCCCTGTCCACACAATAAAAGAAATACATCTTTAACATGCACTGCCATTTACAGCAGCGCAACCGTTTCCCTTGCAATTGCCAGTTCTTCATTTGTAGGAATTACCAACACTTTTGTTTTGCAATCCTGTGTGGAAATCTCAATCTCTTCTCCACGCTTTGCGTTTGCTTCCTCATCAATTGTAATGCCAAGATATCCCAGATAAGAGGTTATCATTGTCCTGATAAAGGAGTTATTCTCACCAATACCAGCTGTAAAGCAGATAACATCCACACCATTCATTGCTGCCGCATATGCGCCAATATATTTAACCACCCGATAGGCAAAAGCTTTCATTGCCCTGATTGCGGATGCTTCCCCTGCCCGATATGCTTTTTCCAGGTCCCTGAAGTCAGAAGAAAATCCGCCGGATATATACCAGAATAAAGGGTACAGGCAGGATATTGCCAATTATGGCGGCCAGATATGCCGCCCATACGGGCAGCCCAAGTGCCACTCCGAAGGGGATTCCTCCCCTTAGCTCCACAATCGGAACCATGGAAACCAGAATCGTAAAGCAGAACTCTCCCACCGGGCCCTCAGTAAGCCAACGCATGATATCCATTGTAAATTCGTTCCTTTCCGGTTCTCCGCCTCAGCGGATCAAACCATGGGAAGAGGCCCCGGCCCTGAGAGCCGGGACCTCTTTCTTTTATATTTTACCATATTTTCTTCAGGGCCGCAAGAGGGTTGCCCCGCAGATTTTTTCCACCGCAGAATTGCATTTTTTCCGTTCCTATGGCATAATGGGAAAAACGCCGGTCCGCCCGGCAGAAAAAGAGAGGACGTGAGCGAAATGGCCGACAGGCCCATCCTTCAAATCCGTATGCTGGGAGGCTGTTCCCTGACCTATGGCGACAAGACGATTTCAGACGTCAACTACCACCAGAAAAAACCCTGGATGCTGCTGGCTTATCTGATCACTTTCCGCAGCCAGGAGATTCCGGTGGACGAGCTGATCAATCTGCTGTACCCGGGGGAACAGGGGAGCCGGCCCACCGGCGCGCTGAAAACCCTGGTCTACCGGGTGCGGGAAATGCTGGAGGAGCTGGGCCTGCCGGACAGCAGGGATATGATCCTGGTGACGCGGGGAACCTATGCCTGGAACGCCGGGGCGCCCATTCAATTGGATACGGACCTCTTTGAGCTGGCCTGCCAGCGGTCGGGGGCGGTCTGGCTGCCGCCGGAAGAGCGGTTGGAGCTCTGCCTGAGCGCTCTGGCGCTGTACCGGGGAGATTTTCTGTCCAAGGCGGCGGGGGAGCGTTGGGTGGCGAAGCTGTCGCCTTGCTATCACTCCATGTATACCCGTCTGGTGCAGACCACTTCCGGTCTTCTGTCGGCGCAGGAGCGCT
>CAMUHA010000091.1 GCA_947088515.1 uncultured bacterium | reverse complement strand
AATAAATCTTCCATTTGAAATTTATGTATTTACTGATAGAAATAAGTTTTTCTCTTGCACCAGAATTAAAGATATTGAGTGCCTTCTCATCTCGGAAACCGTTTACAGACAGGAAGTGGAAGAAATAAAAATTCCGCATATCATTATCCTTAGTGAAAGCGGGGAGAATCTAAATAAAGCTCTTCATCATATCAACAAATACCAGTCATGTGAAAATATTCTTCATGAAGTTATGGAATATTATACAGATAAATCTGATAGTGTTCCGGTAGTACTGCGAACAGGGTCAAAAAAGATGAAAATAATTGGGATATATACGCCTGTGGGACGATGTCTGCAGACGACATTTTCCCTGACCTTGGGACAGATGCTTGCCAAGCAGTTCAAGACACTTTATCTGAACTTTGAAGTTTATTCCGGGTTTGCCCGTATGCTGGGCAGAAATATGGAAAATGATATCTCTGACCTTATGTATTACTTTTCCTGTGCAAGGGAAAAGCTGGCATATCGGTTGGAGAGCATGGTGGAAACAGTTAATGGACTGGATTTTGTTCCGCCTGCAATGATGTACCAGAATTTATCTGGTATCAGAGGAGGTCAATGGCTTGACCTGTTTTTGGAAATTGAAAAAATAAGTGAATATGAATATTTAATACTTGACCTGACAGATGGAATTATGGACTTATGGGATGTACTGCGCGGATGTGATTTTATCTATACAATTTCCAGAGAAGATGGGCTTGCTATAGCCAAAATAGAGCAATATGAAAAAGCGCTGGAAAGTATGAATTATGGGGATATTACAGCAAAAACAACTAAATGGAAGCTTCCCATATTTAAAAAACTTCCTGTTTGTTTTGATGAACTGACTTATGGTGAGTTGGCGGTATATATTAAGACAAACATTTTTCCGGATTTGTTTAAGGAGGGGATAAATGAATAAGGGTGAAATTGCAGATTTACATAAATTTATTCTGGGAAAACTGGACCTCTCCCGTCAGATGACAGAGGATGAAATACGGGAATTAATTGATGAACAGATAAAACAGGAAAGCAAAAAAAGGCATTTGGAGATATCAGTCAGAGAACAGCTGAGAAGGGAAATCTTTCATTCTATTAGACAATTGGGAATATTACAGGAATTAATTGAAAATCCAGAGATAACAGAAATTATGGTAAATGGCACTTCGGGAATTTTTATAGAAAAGAAAGGAAAACTTGAAAAGTTAGATATCTGTTTTGATTCAGAAGAAAAATTAAAGCATGTAATCTGGCAGATTACTGCAGGTTGTAATCGAGTAGTAAATGAAGCTTCTCCAATAGTCGATGCAAGACTTTCAGACGGGGCGAGAGTCAACGTGGTTCTGAATCCAGTGGCTGTAAACGGACCAATTCTAACGATCCGGCGATTTCCGCCAGACCCAATAACCATGGAGCAACTTTTATCTATGAAGTCTTTGACAAGAGAATGCAGGGAACAACTTGAAGAATTGGTATGGGCAGGAAGCAATATTTTGGTAAGTGGGGGCACTGGTTCCGGAAAAACAACTTTTCTTAATATTTTATCTGGATTTATACCAGAAACAGAGCGTGTAATTACAATTGAAGACAGTGCAGAGCTGCAAATCAGAAATATACCTAATCTGGTCAGGCTGGAAACGCGGAATGCAAATGTAGAGGGTTGCACAGAAATCACGATACGGGACCTGATAAAAGCATCTTTAAGAATGCGTCCTGACAGAATTATTGTAGGTGAAGTCCGGGGAAAAGAAGCAATTGATATGCTGCAAAGTGTAAATGTAGGGCATAGCGCCATGACAACAGTACATGCAAATAGTGTAAGGGATGTGGTGAGCCGTTTGGAAACTATGGTTCTGATGGGAATGGAAATTCCTCTCAGCGCTATACGCAGGCAGATAATATCAGGATTTGATGTGATGGTACATTTGGGAAGATTAAAGGATGGCAGCAGGCGGATATTGGAAATAGCCGAACCGGATTGCTTATTGGAGGGAGAGGTGAAAATGAGAACAATTTATAAATATGAAATGGAGTGTATTTCCCAAAACAGAGAAATAAGGGGAGAATTAAAAAAAGTAGGAGAGTTTAAATATGTTGAAAAACTACATTTGTCGGGATAATCAAAAAGAGTTGCTTTTATTTTTGTCTCCATCTGAAAAAAGATATCTTGCCGGAAAAAGTATAATTGTAGTTTTTATTTTAAATTATTTTTTTTATCAGTCACTATGGGCATTTTTACCTCTTTCAGGTATAGGTTTTTTATATTTCCAGCTAGAAAGGAAGCTCTTATTAGATAAGAAAAAAGAGACTGTCAGGGAACAGTTTAAAGAGTTAATGCTTTTGGTGTCAACCAGTCAGCGAGCAGGGTTTTCAGCAGAAAATTCATTTATATCCAGTTTTAATGATTTAGAGGCTTTATATGGAAAGGACAGCTCTATTTGCCAGATAATTATGATGCTGAAATCGGGACGGGAAAATAATATTGCTTTCTCAAAGCTGTGGAGGCAGATAGGAGAGAGCCTGAATATTGAAGAAATAAGGGAATTTTCGCAGGTATATGAAATTTCCCAAAATAGCAGCGGAAATATGGCCTCTGTTATGGATAAAACAGCAGATATTATTATACGTAAAATAGAAACGGAAAAAGAAATTGCTGTTTTACTAAGTGCAAGGAAGCTGGAGCAAAAAATTATGAATATCATGCCTTTTGCAATTATGTTGTATATTAGTATGACTTCTCCTGGATATTTTCAGGGTTTGTATCATTCTTTACAGGGTGTTTTAGTTATGAGTGTTTGTCTGTTGGTTTATGTGGGAGCTTATATCTTGTCTATCCGAATGATTTCTATAGAAATATAAAAGGAGCATTTTAATGAAAAATCCGTTTTTTCTATTAGCCTTAAAAATATACCAGAAAAGAAAGGCTAACACTAACAAAAATCCTAAATTGTATAAGGAGCTGTCACAGCTTTATCCTATGGAAGATACAAAAGAATTATATGTGAAATTTCAGGCACGAAAATTAATGTGGGCATTTACTGTTTTGATGCTTGGGTTTGTGTCTGCTATCTGCCTTCATTTGTGCAGCCGGATGGAAGGCAGAATGGCAGAAGGGGCACAGTTAGTCAGAAATGAATGGGGTGCAGGAGACTACGAAATAAGGTTGCGGGCAAAGGCTGATAAGTGGAGCAGGGAAATCCCTGTTTTGGTAGAAGAAAGAAAACTTACCGCAAAGGAAAAAGAGGAACTTCTTAATAAAATTAATGTAATACTGCCTGAAATCATAAAAAAAGAGAATAAGGATTTGGACCATGTAACGGGAGACTTGCATTTGCCGTCCACAGTGCCTGGATATCCGCTTAAACTTACATGGAGCAGTGAAAACAATGAAAGAGTCAGTAGGAATGGAGGTGTTAACCGTATTGGAATTGGAGAAAATGGAGAGGAGGTAAAACTTACAGCAACAATATTAATGGAAGGGGAAAGAAAAAGTTTAGAATATGATATATTTTTACTTCCCGAAAGCCTTGCAAAAGAAGAATTGTTTTTCCGGTCATTAGAGGATTTACTGACAAAAACAAATTTAGAAAGAGAAAACCAAAAAGAATTTTATCTGCCTGGAAAGCTTGATGGAATTGGAGTTATTTGGGAAGAAATAAAACAGGACAACAGTATCTTTTTATTAATTTTATCTATATTTATTAGTGTTTTGGTATGTAAAGAAATGGAAAATGATTTGGAAAAAGATTGTAAAAAAAGGAACAGACAGTTGGTAATTGATTATCCTGGATTTGTAAATAAGCTTCGATTATATTTGTCAGCAGGTCTTACCATAAAAAATTCTTTTATTAAAATGACGATGGATTATCAGAATCAGAAAGGAAGGAGGCGTTATCTATATGAAGAAATGAAAGTTGCATGTTATCAGTTGGAAAACGGAGTAACGGAAGAGCAGGTCTATCAGGACTGGGGAAAACGGTGCGGAGAAATGAGGTACCGAAGGATAAGCTTTTTACTGGCAGTAAATTTAAAGCAGGGAAACAGCAGGCTTCTCTTGCTGTTAGCACAAGAAGCGGACAGTGCGCAGGAAGATAGAAGAAATTTAGCGAGAAAGGCAGGAGAAGAGGCTGGAACTAAATTGCTTCTTCCCATGATGATGATGCTTATAGTGGTTATGTTTTTGGTTTTATTACCTGCATATATGGATTTTGGGGGCATTTAATAAAATTGTAACTGAAAAGTAAAGGCGCTTTTAATAAAAGCGCGGAAAAGGAGAGTATATGATTATTAGAAATTTAAAAAAGCTTAAAAGTAACAATGCGGGAATGGGCACAGTAGAAATGATACTTATTATTGTAGTGTTAATAGGACTGGTTCTGATATTCAAAACACAGATTCAGGAACTGGCAGGCATAATATTCCAAAAAATTTCGGCAGACAGTTCTGCTATTCTGGCATGATAAAAGGCTATTTAACAGTGTTTCTGGCTTTATCATTGTCTATTATGACAGGGTTTATTCTTTTACTTACTGGCAATGCAGTTAGAAATGCGGGAAAAGTCAGATTGGAATGTGCTGTTGATACAAGTATGAACGCAGTATTGTCAGAGTTTCAGGTTACTTTACTTGAGAGGTATGACCTTGTCTATGTGGATGTTTCATATTTAGGATATCAACCTTGTGTAAAAAATATGGAAAACAGACTGCGATACTACATAGAAGAAAATACGTCTGTGGTGTTAGAGAGCGAAAACGGGCCCTGGGGGAGCATTAAAGTAGATGATGTATCTGTTGTTTCTTTTGAAACTGCAACTGCGGATATGGGAAAGTCTATGAGAAGTCAGGCAGTTTGTTATATTGAGGATACCGGCATTGAGGGAAAGGAGAGGGAAGTATCCCCACATATGGACGAAATACGGGACCTGAATGCGGAAAATCCGATGAATAAGTGGCGGATGATTATGGAACAACTGGCAGGAATGGAACTTCCAAAGATTCAAAATGAAGAGGGAATATGGGAGGAGGTTCCTTTGTCTAACCCAGCGGACTGGGTATTTGGACTGGCAGGAAGTGATATATTTTATATTGCAGGAATTAATCTTCAGTCTGTCAGTCCTGCCCGGATATCTTTACAGGAATACATCTCTCACAGGCATATAGAAAATAACAACAGTACCAGGGAAGATTATAAAGTAGAAGAAGATTATTTTCTTTCCTATTTATTTGATAAGATGGGGTATTTTAATAATCCAAGGGAAAATGCACTTCTCTCTTGTCAATTAGAATATGTTGCTAAAGGGAAAAGTTCAGACCTGGAAAATATGAGGGCTGTGTCAGAACAATTATTCCAATGGCGTTTTACTGATAATGTATCACGTGCTCTATCTGATGGAAATTTAAAGTCACAGGCAGCTTCCGCAGCGGAACAGCTTCTGGCAGTGAGCCTTAATGGAGAGTTTAAGACACCTGTAGTTGAAAGTATATTATATGCCTGTGCTTTTCTGGAAAGTGTTGGGGATATATGGACAATATATACAGGCGGAGCTGTACCAATAAGAAAAACAACTCATCATATGTCCGTAAATCATGTATTAGGAGGAAATCTATATCACACAGAAGGCAGCAGTGGATTTTCTTATGAACAGTATTTAGCAGCAATGATATTGCTTTTAGATGAAAAGGAACAAAATTTACGTGCTATGGATATTATGGAGATGGATATACGATTTATTGATGGAAATAAATATTTTTCTATGGATTGGTGTATTGAAAGATTTGAAGCTTTAGTAACAAGTAAAGGAAAGTACGGAGATGATTATATGTTAAACCGTAAATACGGGTATTTCTAATTATAGCATGGAAGAAAGGAGAAATGCTCTCTTTAGGCAGGGCATGGTATTTAAAAATGGTAAAAGTCCCTTCTCTCAGGAAATTAATAACAAATGCAGCAATGTCAAGCAAGAGAGCATTTTTTCTTTCTTCAGGCAAAATAAAGGGAAGTATGGCGGTTGAAGGAAGTTTAGTTTTACCATTATTTTTATTTTTTATGATGACAGTAATGCTTAGTCTGGAGGTTGTGCGGGTCCAGTCAAATATACAGGAAGCATTACATCAGGCAGGAAATAGAATGGCATTTGAAGAATATCAGGTTAAATATACAGGTGGGGGAAGAGGAAATGGGGAGGAATATGTAAAAGAATATTTAAGTGGTCAGCTGTATCCGTATCTTTGTATAAAAAGTGGAGAAAATGGGGTAATATTTCGGGATTTATCAACAGGAAAAACAAAAGGACAGATTGAACTACAGGTGGATTATAAGGTAAAACCTTTTATCAGATGGCTTCCTGTTGGTGATATAAGATTTAGAGACAGATTTTTTAGTCATTCGTGGACAGGCTATTGTGGAAATGAGATTTGGTCTGACAGAGAACAGGAAGTTTATGTCTATATTACAAAGACAGGAAGTAAATATCATATGTCACATATGTGCACATATTTAAGGGTACAGATTCAGATGAAAAATTTTGAACAGGTCTCCTACTTAAGAAACCAGTCTGGTGGAAAATATTACCCATGTCAAAAATGTAAACCTGTAAAAGGAGGGAATGTGTATATTACAGCAGATGGAAAAAGTTATCATAGTATGTCAGATTGTTCTTCGTTAAAAAGAACGATATATGTGGTTCCTTTAAGTGAAGCAGGAGCTTATAGCGCTTGTAGTAAATGCGGCGGCTAAATAGAGGGGAGGTTAAATGATACCTTATTGTGTAGGGCTTTTCTTTCTTGCTGTGCTTGCAGCAGAAGATATAAGAAAAAAGGAAATTCCGGTTTTGGTAATATTATTATTTGCATTTGGAGCAATATTATTTAGAGTGTTCTTTAAACATATCTTGTGGAATGAGATTGTTATGTCTTTGATTCCGGGCAGTTTGTTTTTGTTGCTATCACTTTTAACAAAAGAAAGTATTGGGTATGGAGATGGATTGACAGTACTTGCATTAGGACTGTGGACAGGAGGATGGTTTGCTGCATTAACAGCAGGAATGGGAATTATTTTGTCTGGAATTTATGGAGTATTCTGTCTGATGTTTCAAAAGAGAGGACCGATTCCATTTATCCCGTTTTTGCTATTTGGAATGGAGGTTGTACTGGTATATGCGTAAAAAGTGGAGGGGATATTTTACCATAGAAGCGGCATTTATTCTGCCTATTGTGTTGTTTTTGTATTTACTGATTATTCTCACAGCATTATTTTTGTATTGCAGATGTGTAATTTCCCAGGATAATTTTTTAATTGGCATGCGGGCAGAAAGGTTTACGGACGCAGAGGAGAATTATGGAGAGGCAATATATGGACAAAAGGAAAAAGGAAGCTGGAATGTGAAAGACTATATAAAAAATAGAATAGAACGTAAAAATCAATATTATCCTTTTTTCCCTCCACAAGAAGGAGGGTACAATATATATGAAAAAAATATAATAATTAAAAGCAGACAGAAGGGTTCCAAGAAAACAATTGAAAAAATTATATGGAAAACAAATCCTGTAGCATTTATTAGAGAAGGGAGAAGAAAGTAAAATGTTAAAAGTAAAATATTATAAAGATTATAGACATAATTATCTTATTATAAAGGATAATGGCAGTTTATCAGAAAACGCCTATCAAAGAAAAATGGTGACAGAAAATAAAATAAAGGGATTGCTGGTCAGTCAGGAGCGGTACATAAATGGAGAAATATTGTTATATTATGAAATAACATCCAAGCAAAGTCTTTTTAGTATATTGGATAGTAAAAGTATCGGAATGGAAGAACTTCGGGATTTTTTTATCCAACTAAAGACAGTAAATGACAGTCTGCAAAAATATTTGCTTGATGGAAGCTGTTTAATTTTACAGCCAGAGTATATTTTTCAAAATATAGAAACTTGTGAGTATTTTTTTGTTTATTACCCGGACCCGGAAGAAGAAAAATTTTCACAGCTTTTGGATTTTTTTATATCCAAAGTTGATAATGAAGACACAAATGCAGTTGAAGTGGTATATAAAATAGCGGATTTGATGAATAGAGACCAGTTTGTACTTGATGAAATTTTGAAGTGGTTTCAGGACGATGTTACAATTGATGAAAGAAAAAATGATACAACGATTTCATATCAGGAAACAGAATCTAATGATGATTACCAACAATATATAGAGAAATATCATGAGAATGAGCAAATATATAATAATTCATATACTCATTTTGATAAAAGATTTTCAGAATTAAAGTGGAAGAAAATAATTCCCTTTTGGGCGGTAGGAATTTTAGGAGCCGGAATTTTAATTTATATTATGCGGAGTATTCAGTTGTCATATCAGGAATCTCTGTATGTTATAATTGGATGGATAACAGTGGCTGTCTTTATGTTAGGACCTGTAATATGGATATTTACAGAAAATTTATTTAAAACTAATGCTGAAAAAACGGAAAAGGAAAATGTATATCATTATGTAGTTACCAATGAAAATGATACAACACTGCCTGTGGAAGAAATAGGAAATACAATATATATTCCCTGGACAGACAGCTGCGAAAACAAATTGTACAGTCAGGACAGAAAAAATAAATGCCATATTGAGCTTGAAAACCTTCCGCTAACAGTGGGCAAGCTTGCTGGCGCTGTAGATATGGTAATTAATGAAAAGAGTATTAGCCGGATGCACGCTAAATTTTCCAGAAGCGGAAAAAAAATATGTATTACAGATTTAAACTCAACTAATGGGACTTTTAGAAATGGAATGCGTCTAGCGCCTAACACTTCAGAAATTATTGAGCCAGGCGATGAAATCCGTCTGGGAAAATTAAAATTTATTTACAGATAGAAGAAATCGCTTTATACTAAATATAGCAGTAAAAAGAAAGGCAGGGGCAATATGAAGATTAATATTTATTATGGCGGCAGGGGATTGATGGATGACCCTACATTATACGTAATTAATAAAATGCAGGTGGTTTTGGAAGAACTTCACGTTACTGTTGAAAGGTTTAATTTGTATGAATTAAAAAATAGTATAACAACACTGCCCCAGACAATTAAAACAGCGGATGGCATAATACTTGCTTCTACAGTGGAATGGTATGGGATTGGAGGGTATATGCACCAGTTTCTGGATTCTTGCTGGCTATACGGGGATAAGGAGAAAATTGCCAAAACATATATGTGCCCCATTGTTATGTCAACTACGTATGGAGAAAGGGAAGGAAAATTGACACTTACCGGTGCATGGGAAATTTTGGGAGGGCTTCCATGCAGTGGAATTTGTGGTTATATTGCGGACCCTTCTATTTTTGATGATAATGAAGAATATAACATAATTATAGAAAAAAAAGCAGAAAATATGTATCGTACTATTAATCAAAAAATGGCCTGCCTTCCCGCAAGCAACCAGGCAGTAAAACAGATGGTTTCGTTTACAAAAAATATAGATTTAACACCACAGGAATCAGAACAATTATCCCAGTATGCGTCTGATGACAGTTATGTAAAAAGGCAGAAGCAGGATATACAGGAGTTAACCAGTCTTTTTAAGGATTTAATGGGAGAAAGTGAACAAGAAGAGAATGAGGAAGAATATATAAAGGAATTTAAAGAGCATTTTGTTCCCCAGCCTGGATTTAAGGCAATTTATAGAATTCAGGTGGAAGGAAAAAAGAAACCTTTGGTAATAGAAATTGATGGGCCGGAAAATAACTATTATTACGGTAATGTTGATAATCCAGATGTTGAAATACAAGTGGGAAAAGGAACTATGGATGATATTATTTATGCCAGAATGACGTTCCAGAGGGCTTTTATGGGGGGTGCAATGAAAATGAAAGGGGATTTTAAAGTTCTCCGCACGCTTGATTTGCTATTTACTTTTATGGAAAAAATATATTAATAATTAAGGAGAGAATATTGAAAATTTTAATTTTCAATATGGAGATTTGTGCTACGCATAAAGTCTCCGGGCTTTGGAAAGGAGCATGATTATAAAAATGAAACATGACAATTGTATTTTCTGCAAAATTATATCAGGGGAGATTCCTTCTCAAACTATTTATGAGGATGAAAAGTTTAAGATTATACTTGATGTGGCGCCAGCAACAAGAGGACATGCACTTATTCTGCCTAAAAGCCACTATGCCAATCTTTATGAACTTCCGGAAGAAACTGCGTCAGATGTTATAAAACTAGCAAAGAAGATGATGATGACGATGACAGATAAGTTAAATTGTGATGGATTTAATATTATCCAAAATAACGGAGAAGTTGCTGGCCAGACAGTATTTCATTTTCATATGCACCTAATACCAAGATATAAGAATGATGGAGAAATTTTAAAGTATATTGCTGGCAGCCCAAGCAAAGAACAATTAGAGAAAATAAGAAAAACAATTGCAGAGTAAAAGGCGGAGTCTCCCAAAATGAGAACAATTAGTACAGAAGAAATTATTAGAAATATCAAAGAAATGTGTATTGAGGCCAATCACTATCTTAGCAAAGACATGGAAGAAGCCTTAAGAAAAGCTAGAGAAAAAGAAAAGTCTTCTATTGGAAAGCAGATACTACATCAATTAGAAGAAAACTTACAAATTGCTGCAGAAGATATGATACCTATCTGCCAGGATACTGGTATGGCAGTTATATTTGTGGATATTGGGCAAAATGTGCATGTGGAGGGAGGACTTCTTACAGATGCAGTAAATGAAGGTGTGCGCCAGGGGTATACGGAAGGGTATCTTAGAAAGTCTGTGGTTGACGACCCTATTGTGAGAGTAAATACAAATGATAATACCCCAGCAGTAATCCATTACGATATTGTATCTGGTGACAAGATTAAGATAACAGTTGCTCCCAAAGGATTTGGGAGTGAGAACATGAGTCGTGTTTTTATGTTAAAACCGGCCGATGGAATTGAGGGCATCAAAAATGCAGTTCTTACTGCCGTAAAGGAAGCAGGACCAAATGCCTGTCCTCCGATGGTAGTTGGCGTTGGCATTGGAGGAACTTTTGAAAAATGTGCTTTGCTTGCTAAGAAAGCGCTGACCAGATCTACAGATGAACGTTCAGAGATTTCTTATGTGAGGGAATTAGAGGAGGAACTGCTGTTAAAAATCAATAAATCTGGTATTGGTCCAGGAGGGCTTGGCGGAAGTACAACAGCACTGGCTGTTAACATAATTACCTATCCTACCCACATAGCAGGACTTCCAGTAGCAGTAAATATATGCTGTCATGTGAACAGGCATAGTGTGAGAGTACTATAAAGACATTTGTATTTTGGAGATAAATTATGGAAAAGCATATTATGGCGCCAATGGATAAAAAAACTGCAGCGGAATTGCAAAGTGGAGATTATGTGTATATTACAGGCACGATTTATACAGCAAGAGATGCAGCTCATAAAAGAATGCAGGAATCTTTGGAAAAAGGGGAAAAACTTCCTTTTGATGTCAGCAACAATATTATTTATTATATGGGGCCATCTCCTGCAAGAGAAAATCGTCCAATAGGTTCAGCTGGTCCCACAACTTCCAGCAGAATGGATAAGTATGCACCTTCACTTCTGGACCTTGGCCTTAGAGGAATGATTGGAAAAGGAAAAAGAACAGACCAAGTCAAACATGCAATTGTACGTAATGATGCAGTATATTTTGCAGCAGTAGGGGGAGCAGGCGCTTTATTGTCAAAAACAATAATCAGCTCTGAAGTAATTGCATATGATGATTTGGGGACAGAGGCCATTCGTAAACTTTGTGTAAGGAATTTTCCTGCTATTGTTGTAATAGATTCTAAAGGAAATGATTTATATGAAACTGTGGTGGAAACGTACAGGGAAGATTGAGAGACAGTAAAGTGTTAATGAGGTAATTGCAATGAGGATTGCGTTAATGGTGGTCAGGCTTTTTTTGAAAGTTCCTTACTATTTCTATAAAATCTGGTGGTGTGGAATAAACAGTAAAGTTTCGTTTGAAGAGTCCTTCCAAGTAATTAAGAAGGTTACTAAAAAGGCAAATCGTGCGGGAAGAGTGACTATTGAGACATTCGGCATTGAAAATCTCCCAAAAGAAGACGGATTTATTTTTTTCCCAAACCATCAGGGAATGTTTGATGTTTTGGTTTTTTTGGATTCCTGCCCCAGA
>CAMUHA010000090.1 GCA_947088515.1 uncultured bacterium | reverse complement strand
CCAAGGATTTGATTTTTTATCAGGCGGACATACATGGAAATCAGCTGGTGACAGAGAGAATAAAGTGTTTAAGGCGAATGCTGGAAGGAAAGCCGGTTACAGTAATCACTACTTTCAGTAGTCTGATGGCGCCGCAAGTTCCTCTTTTGGTATGGAAAAAGTATCTTTTAAAAATTGATGGTAAGGGTCAGATTGACCCTAAAAAGCTTGCAAAACAGCTTGTGGAGATGGGATATGAAAAAAATTATCAGGTAGAAGCTCCCGGACAGTTCAGTATCAGAGGTGGAATTATAGATATTTTTGACCTTACAGAAGAAAATCCTTACCGTATTGAACTTTGGGGGGATGAAGTGGATTCCATCAGAAGCTTTGATGTTTTGAGCCAGCGTTCCATTGAGAAGCTCTCTGGTATTACTATTTATCCTGCCGCTGAAATGCTTCTTTCCGGCAGAGAGCTTGAAACGGGAATGAGCAAAATTGAACAAGAAGGTAAGAGCTTTACGAAGAAATTCAGGGAAGAGATGCACACAGAGGAAGCCCACCGGATAGAAACTCAAATAAAAGAACTGAAAGAGCAGGTGTTTGAGTTTCGGAATCTGGTGAACTTAGACGCCTATGTTCACTATTTTTATGAAGATACAGTGTCGTTTCTGGAGTTGTTTGACCTAAAGCAGACCTGTATTTTTGTGGATGAGCCGGCGCGGGTTATGGAACATGCGAAAGCGGTGGAGCTGGAGTTTAGGGAAAGCATGACGCACCGTCTGGAAAAGGGATATCTTCTTCCGGGGCAGATGAAGCTTTTGTATTCTATGGATGAAGTGGCGGCGAAAATGGGTAAGGGACGTGTTGCTACATTGGCGGCGCTGGAGCTGAAAAATTCTCTTTTTAAGGCTGATAAAAAGGCGGATATTCCTGTTAAAAGTATTTCATCCTATAATAACAGCTTTGAGGCTTTGGTACAGGACTTAAAACGCTACAAAAAAAACGGCTACCGGGTTTTACTTTTGTCTGGGTCCAGAATCAGAGCCGAAAGACTGGCAGAAGATTTAAGGGAGCAGGAGCTTTTGGCCTTTTATACACAGGACCCGGACCGGGAACTTCAGCCAGGGGAGATAATGACCTTTTATGGCAGGGTATTAAAGGGATTTGAATATCCGTTGCTTAAGTTTGCAGTTATTTCGGAAAGTGATATTTTTGGGTCAGATAAAAAGAAGAAAAAAAAGAAAAAGGCTTATGAAGGACAAAAAATTAATGATTTTAATGAACTGAAAATTGGAGATTATGTGGTTCATGAAAATCATGGTCTGGGGATTTATAAGGGAATTGAAAAGGTTGAGGTTGAAAAAGTCGTAAAGGATTATATTAAAATTGAATACCGGGATGGAGGAAATCTTTATGTACTTGCAACCGGGCTTGATGTAATCCAGAAATATGCTTCCGCCGATGCCAAACGGCCTAAATTGAACAAGCTGGGGACCCAGGAATGGAGCAGAACCAAAAGTAAGGTACGGGAAGCGGCTGGGGAGGTTGCTAAGGATTTAGTGGAGCTTTATGCAGCGCGTCAGCAGAAAAACGGATTCCAGTATGGGAAGGATACCGTCTGGCAAAGGGAATTTGAGGAAATGTTTCCTTTTGAAGAGACGGAAGACCAGCTAAGCGCAATTGCTGCCACCAAGGAGGATATGGAGAGTACCAGGATTATGGACCGCCTGATTTGTGGGGATGTTGGCTATGGAAAGACAGAAATAGCTATCCGCGCAGCATTTAAAGCAGTGCAGGAGGGAAAACAGGTGGTGTATCTGGTGCCAACCACCATACTTGCCCAGCAGCACTATAATACATTTGTCCAGCGGATGAAGGAATATCCGGTGAGAATAGACTTGCTTTCCCGATTTAGAACCAGCAAAGAGCAGAAAAAGACAGTGGAAGATTTAAAAAAAGGTCTTGTGGATATTGTGATTGGCACTCACCGGGTATTATCTGCGGATGTTGTTTATAAGGATTTAGGACTTTTGATTGTTGATGAGGAACAGCGATTTGGCGTTACCCACAAGGAAAAGATTAAGAAGATGAAAGAAAATGTGGATGTGCTTACGCTGACTGCAACTCCCATACCCAGGACACTGCATATGAGCCTTATTGGTATTCGTGATATGAGCGTTTTGGAGGAGGCTCCTGGGGACCGGATGCCAATCCAGACCTATGTTCTGGAATATAATGAGGAACTGATAAGGGAAGCCATTGTCAGAGAGCTGTCAAGGGATGGACAGGTTTATTATGTGTATAACAGAGTAAATAACATTGCCGATATTGCAGCCATTATTCAGAGCCTGGTGCCGGAGGCGGCTGTGTCCTTTGCCCATGGGCAGATGCAGGAGCGGGAGCTGGAACAGATTATGTATGATTTTATCAATGGTGAAATTGACGTTCTGGTATCTACCACCATCATTGAGACCGGGCTTGACATTTCTAATGTAAATACCATGATTATTCACGATGCCGATAATATGGGACTTTCCCAGCTCTATCAGCTAAGAGGGAGAGTGGGAAGGAGCAACCGCACGTCTTATGCGTTTTTAATGTATAAACGGGATAAGCTGCTGAAAGAAGTGGCGGAAAAGCGTTTAGCCGCCATCAGGGAATTTACAGATTTAGGAAGCGGATTTAAAATTGCCATGCGGGATTTGGAAATTCGTGGAGCGGGAAACCTTCTTGGGGCAAGACAGCATGGGCATATGCAGGCAGTGGGATATGATATGTACTGCAAAATGCTGGGGGAAGCAGTGAAAAGCCTAAAGGGAGTCCGTATGGCGGAGGATTTCAATACTTCAGTGGATTTGGATGTGGATGCGTTTATTCCTCCTTCCTATATTGTAAATGAGGTTCAAAAATTAGATATTTACAAAAGAATTGCGGGAATTGAAAATCAGGCAGAATGTGATGACATGAAGGAGGAACTTCTGGACCGGTTCGGACAGATACCTGTGGCGGTGGAAAATTTGTTCCGGATTTCCATGATACGGGTCAGCGCCCATAAGCTTTATATCACAGAAGTAAAAGGCAGAAACGGTGAAATTAAGTTTACTTTGAAACCTGATGCGGATATCATGGCAGAGAGAATCCCGTCTTTGCTTAAAATATATGATAAACTTTCTTATAATCATAAGGGACTTTTCTTTTTATTCCGCTATAAAAAATGTGGTATGGTGGAACGTGATGCGCAAATGCTTCTTAGCTTTACGGAGCAGCTGCTCTTTTCCATGCAAAAGGAGCTTATAAGAGAACATTAGGAAAAAGGAAGCGGAATAAATCCCGCTTCCTTTTTCAGGTCCTTATTTATTTTGGATGGAAACATACTTTTCAACAATTGTAGTCATTTCTTTCCATTTGGCTTCCATATCTGCCACCAGCTTAAACTGGGTTCTTGCACGATCTAAGTTATGTCCTTCCCGGTGGATTTTAAAGTAAACATCTCCCTCCAGGAAATCTGCAAGAAAACGGATGCCGCATTCATAAGTCATTAATTTGGCGCCCATTGGCAGCATTTCGATTTCTTTATCAGTAAGACTGCCTCCACAGCCCTCAATAAAACCTTTGGTAAAGGCTTCAAACAAAGATAAATCAAGGGATATTTTGCTTAAATCCTTCTCGTCCTCTGCTCCGGTGTTTGCTCCAAAGCGGATAGAATCGCCATAATCATAGAGGGAAAGTCCGGGCATCACAGTATCCAGGTCAATGACGCAGAGGGCCTTTTTGGTATCAGCGTCAAATAAGATATTGTTCAGCTTGGTGTCGTTATGGGTAACGCGAAGAGGCAGTTCCCCTTTTTCCAATAAGTCGGTGAGGGCGGAAGCTTCCTTTTCTCTGGAAAGGGCAAAGGCAATTTCTTTTTCTGCAAGCTTTGCTCTTCCCATCACATCTTTTTCAACTGCACGTTTAAAGTCCAGAAAGCGGGAAGGTGTATTATGGAAATTGGGAATTGTTTCATGCAGTGTCTGGGCAGGATAATTTGCAAGCATACGCTGGAAATTGCCAAAAGCAGCGGCGCTGTCATAAAAATCTTTTGCATTTTCTACCATCTCCAGACACACTGTATTTTCTATAAAGAGAAACACCCGCCAGTAATTATGGGCGCTGTCCTCATAGTAGATACTGCCGTCTTTGGTTTTAACCACATTTAATGTTTCCCTGTCTGGGTTTCCTCCCGCAGCAAGGATACTTTTGCGGAGATATTCTGTAACATTTACCACGTTCTCCATAAGCTGTACTGGGTTTTTAAAAATAGTGTGGTTCATTCGCTGCAGAATATATCTCTTCTTTTCTCCTTCCGGCAATTTGTAGATAAGCAGGAAGGTATCGTTAATATGTCCGTTTCCATAAGGGGATTTTTCGGTCAGTGTACCTGCTAAGGCAAACTGCGCAATAGCTTCATCTATATTGGCACAAGTCTGGTTTTCTGTACTCATAAGTTCTCCTTGTAATCTACCCAGCGCATTTCCATAGGCGCTAAGTCTAACTGATATTTTAATTCACCCTGTATATAGAGGTCAGTCTGACGGGACTCTTTGGAGTTATTGATAACTGCTATTTTACCCGTTTCCTCAAAAACAGTTAGTTCTGTATCAACATTGCTGACATAAAATTTCTTCATTTCTGCTTCCTGATGGGCCGCATAATAAATGGCACGGAGCAAAATCCGGCAGTTCTGGGGAGAATAAGGAAGGCCGGTAAAATAAACGCTTCTGCCTTTTCCATATTCATTGGTAACAAGACGACTGTACTTTCCGTCCATATTTAAAATCTGGTAATGTTCTCCCTGTGCATAAATCCGGCTTTTCCCTTCGCCAAAATCAATTTCGCCGTCAATGTCCTCCAGGATAAAATGTTTGCTGTCCATTTCATTATATTTATCTGTACTCATGGAAAATCCAAGTTCCCTGTCTACGCCAAGCACATCGCTTAACTGGAAGAAACGTCCCTGATACTGACAGGCACTGGGTTCTCCGACACCAATAAATCCGCCGCCATTATCCACAAATCTGCGGATTGCACATACAACCTGTTCGTCCATCCAGTTTTCTGCGCCACTCCAGGAGGTGTAGGCGTCTCCTGCATTAATAATAACCTTAATATCAGGGTCAATTCCCTCTTTCAAATCTTTAAAGGTGATAAATTCCACATCCATAGGCATTCCGCTTAAGCATTCAATAACGCCTACATAAGAATAAATTTCCCGGTACCAGAGAGCATGGTGCACCTGATTCGCCATCCATCTGCGCAGGTTGCCCCAGCAGTTTAAAATTCCCACCTTAAAGGGTGCGGTGTAAGCTCTGGTTCCCTGCATATTATCATGTATCTGACGGAATTCATTAACCACTTTTTGAATCTGGTCAATAAAGCCGGGCCATTCGCTGGCAAGCTTTAAATAGCCGCCATAGCCAATCCGGTCAAGAGGAGAGCGCATAATGGCGCGTCTTGCTTTCAGCCAGTTATCCTGGGCTTCTCCAATAGGGTCGCCGCCTTCGGTAAACACATCCGGGAAGAAGTAAGGCAGGAGCCGCCCTTCTGTGTATTTTACGCCTTTAATATCTGAAATCATCCGTAAAGTAACGCCGTCACCTACAGAGCCGACTACAGCATCCAGGCCAATATTTGCAAAGTATTTTCCAAAAGGTTCTGTTCCAATCCAATGGTCGCCTAAGAACATCATAGCTTCCTTGCCGTAGCTGTGCACAATATCAACCAGCTCTTTGGCAAGCTTGCTCACTTCGATTTGCTGGAATTCAATAAAATCAAGAAATTCTTTTGAAGGTACCCGGAAAATAGAATTGTGGTAGCCTTCATCAACAATAAATTCCGGACGGAATTTGTAGCCTGCCCATTTTTCGAACTGTTCCAGAATATAAGGACTGACACTGGCGCTGTAGCCAAACCATTCTACGAACTTTTCTCTTTTCTGGTCGTCAAAGGTAAGGGTAAACTGGTGAAAAAAGGTGGTAAAACGCACTACATCCACGTTGGGATTTTCTTCACACCATTTTTTCAGCTTTTCTTTTACATATGCCTGGGTTTTGGGCTGCCTGACATCGTAGGTAAGCTGATGGGGGGCGTCTTTCCAGTCATTAGTAATAAAGTTGTACATGTGAACCGGGTCCCATATCAGAAAGGCCAGAAAACTTACTGTGTACTGATGATAGGGAATTGATTCAATAACGACTTCACCGGAAGCTTCGTCATATTCCCATTTATCAGTGGAAACCACTGACCCTGTGGTGCGGTCGATGACTTCCCACCACTTTTTGGGGGTGTCAATGGTATTAACCTTAAGCTGCTGGGTGTGAAAGCCTTTCATAAGTTCAATACGCAGCTGATTTCCACGGGCAGTATGGCGGTCGCTGATTAAGTATTCCTGCTGGATTTCCTCCGGATGTGCCATTGCCCAGTCATTATCTTTCCGGGTAGTATAATAGGTGGCATATATTTTAGCATTTTGATTCAGCAACTCTTCCGGCATGGAAGTTCCGTCGCAGTCTCTTAAGGCATCTGCCTTAAGAAGTTCTTTTAAACGTATGGTTTCATCTACCATATCAATATCTGTTGGCAGTGTAAGCCTTCCTGTGTTTTCGCAATTCATTTCATACCTCCGCTGTTCTGATTAATCAGTTATTGAAATTTTTTGTTGTACAGGTAAAGAAGAGAAAGTATTCCGGCAAGACCGATAATCATAATAAGCAGTCCGATGGGACCGATGTTGCGCTGGCCGGTTATAATAAGCGCCATACTCACAATAAATACGAGCAGATATAATAAGTTAATCATCCATTTCATATATTTATCCTCTTATTTCTTATTCCAATTGCTGTAATTACCCTGCAAAATGCCCTTAAGACATTGCCTGGGTAATTACTTTACTTCCAGTGGCGTAATTACCATATTGCAGACTTAACCTTTCAGGCCGCCGAGACTCATGCCCTGGGTTAGCTTTTTCTGCACCAGAATGTACAAAATCAGGGTGGGAAGCATTACGATTACAAGTCCTGCGTAAAGCTGCCCATAGTTAGCTGCTGCTTTCTGTGCCTGCATCAGCTGCATCAGTCCTACTGGAAGGGTTTTTTCATCTTTTGTAAGCAGTGTCATGGAAATGATATATTCATTCCAGAAGGACAGGAAGTTGAAAAGGATAACTGTAATAATACTGGGCGTGGCCATTGGCATCATGATTTTTATCATGGTACGGAAGTAGCCGCTGCCATCTACGTATGCTGCTTCTTCGTAATCTTTTGGAATGGTGACAAAGAAGCCGGATAAAAGATAGATGGTAAATGGCAGGGCAGTGGAAGCGTATACCAGAGCCACAACAAATAAATTGTTAAGGAAAAAGCCGTCCCCGCCTAACCCTCTTAAAAACTTATCAGCGTCAACAAACATTAAGAAGATAGGCACCACAATGTAGTTTACATTAATAAACAGACCGCCCATAAACATGGTGTTAATCAGCTTGCTGCCTTTAAAACGGTATCTGGCAAGCACATAGGCTGCGGGAAGAGCAACAACCAGCAGGATGATAAGGGCTAGCGCTGTCACAATTACGGAATTAAAGAAATAATCTCCCATACGGGCTTTTTCAAAGGCATCAATAAAGTTCTGGAAATAAAATCCTTTAGGCATTGCCCAGGGATTGCCATAAAACTCCGAGTTCTCCTTGATGGAAGCTATGAACACCCAGGCAACGGGAACAACGATACTGATGGCCAGGGTAAGCAGGGCGACATAGATAAACAATTTATACAGAGTGTCAAAACTCATTTCTTTTTTCTTTTTCATATCTGCTCCTCCTTAAAATTCCAAAGGCTCTCGTTTGGTAGCAAAGTTAACAATAGCCGACAGACCAAAGGAGAATAAGAATACTACAACGCCAATTGCCATACCATAACCATAAGAGGAATTGGTGTAGGCCTGTTTGTACATATAACTTAGGAAAACTTCTGTAGCGCCGTCAGGACCGCCGTTGGTAAGGGCTTTTACCAACAGGAAGCTTAAGTTGATGGAGCTGATGACAAAAAATGTCAGGGTAGTTCTTACATTTGTCCAGATAAGTGGAAGCGTGATGGAGAAAAACTGCTGGAATCTTCCGGCGCCTTCCAGGTTTGCTGACTCGTAAAGACTTTCCGGTACGCTTGCCATACTTGCCATATACATAACCATATAGTAGCCAATGGCCTGCCAGATTAAGGCAATTACCAGACTGTATATTACCAGTTTCTGGTCCCCAAGCCAGAGAATAGGTGTTTCATTGTTTTTTCTGAATATTCCTATGATGCTGTTTAATAATCCGTTGGTAGGGTCGTAAATGGCGGAAAAGATTGCCGAAATAACCACTACAGACAAAATATTAGGTATGTAAAATATGATTCTGAAGAAATTCTGCCCCTTTATTTTTTCCCTGGACAAAATAGCTGCAAAAAGCAGGGAAAGAGCCATTGTCACTGTGGTGACACATACGATAAGCAGTACCGTATTCTGGAAGGAACGGAAAAAGTTCATATCTTCTACCAGAATTTTAAAGTTGTTTAATCCAACAAACTCTTTGGTGTTGGAATATCCGCCCCATTTATATAGGGACATCTTAAATACATTAAAAGTGGGAATAAGCATAAAAATGATAAACAGTATAACTGCAGGCGCTACGCATATTCCAATAAAAACGTTTCTTGCTTTGCCCTTTTTCAAATCAATACCTCCGTTTTCTGTTAAAAAAAGACACTCCAAAGGCGGAAACCTCTGGAGCGCCCTTAATAATTATTCCATTGCCGCTCTTAACTTATCGCTTACTTCCTCAACGGATGCCTGCCAGTCAGTAACTTTCTTATCGCCACTTACGATACTGTTAACGGTTCCGAATAAAGTATCTGCCATGGAAACGCCTTCAACAGGAGCTGTAGCTGCGAATCCGCCCATAACTGCGCTTGCACCATTGTCATAGATGCTGTAGAACATTTTGTTGTCGCCTTCCAGGTAATCGCTTACACCTGTGATAGGCTGGATAGCTGTAGATTTTGCAAAAATCTGTGCTGCTTCATCGGAGTACATATAAGCAATAAATTCTTTTGCCATATCCTGATTCTGTGCTGCAGCAGGAATCCAAATCTGCTCAAACCAGCAGAAGGAACATCCTGTACCGCCATCATTAACTGCGGGAATAGCCATAAAGCCCCATTCAAATCCATCCGCTCTGGGCGCATCTGCCATTTCTCCGGGAAGCCATGTGCCGTTAGGACAGAAGATTGCTTTATTGTCAAGGATTAACTGCTGATTCTTAGTGAAGTTTTCGTTGTTTGCATTAGCAACAGTAGTGCCTTCTGTGTACTCTGCCAGTTTTCCAATCAGTTCAAATACTTTAGTAGCGTTTTCGCTTTCCCAGATTCCGTCTTCATAGGTCATGCAGCTGTTAAAGAAATCAGAACCGCCTGCAGAAGATAATACTGCGTATGTAAATGCGTCAAAATAACCAGTTGTAGGGTAGGTAAACAGCGCAATGCCTTCCTCTTTAGCCTTATCGCCTAATGCCCACATTTCATCCCAGGTAGTAGGAACGTCCCAGCCTTTTTCTTTAAGCAGGCCTGCATTGTAGAACAGTCCGCAGGGGCTGTAGAACATAGGCGCATAGTAAGTTACGCCATCACCGTAAGGATTAGTTGCCAGCGTATCAAGGAAACCGGGAACGATTTTATCCTTTACCTTAACATCTTCACCGGGAACTGTCATGTCAAGTACGTCTGTCAAAGGAAGAAGAGCCTTCTCTTTGGTAAGAGTTTCGGTGAGGGCTGCCTCACGTCCGGTTGCAAGATGAACAACATCAGGATAATCCCCTGCTTTCATGCTGGGACTGATTATGTCTTCAATTTTCTTGTCAATGGTAAGCTCTACAGTAACGCCGGGGTGGGATGCTTCAAAAGCAGCAACTACTTCTGACCACATATCAGCGCCATATCCGCCTTCGAAAGCAGCAACCTTTAAAGTCTGTTCTTCAACAGGAGCAGCTTCGGTTTCTGTCTCGCTGTCAGCTTCAGCATCTGTCTCGGCTTCAGTTTCAGTTTCGGCTTCAGGCTCATTGCTTTCCTCGGTCTTTGAAGAATCGCCGGAATTGTCAGCGGCAGGTGTGTCTGTTTTGCCGCCGCAGCCTGCTAAAAGAGAAACCGTCATGGCGCTTATAAGCAAGGCTGAAATAACTTTTTTTAATTTCATAATAAATATCCTCCTTGAAATAATGTGCTGAAAGATGCCGCAGCAGTTATTGCTGCAAATGTTTTCATCTTTCATGACATTATTAAGTATAGGAGAAATCTGTAAAGGTATCAATCTCATTGTTGCCTGAAGTTTTATATATATTGCTTTTTGTGAATGTTTTAGTTAAAATACTTCTGCTTACAAAAAAAGCAGGCTCTATATTTGTAAAAAAATACAAATAACAACCTGCAATACACCTGTTTATTGGACAATATTTTTGCATATTAATTTCGGAAACAAAAGTTTACATTATTTTCTTATAAAAGTATTTTGTGCGGGTTGAAAAAATTTTAGTATATTTGTAGACAATATTTATAAATCCTGTTATAGTAAAACTGCCATTATTTATATTGTGGAGGTTTTGGAGTATTGAGGTTTAGAGGTTACAAAAACATGGAGGAAAAATGGGAAATACAAGACACAGAATTGAAGATATTAAACCGTCATCCTTTGCCGCATCAAAACTTTTATACATCTCAACATCAAAATATGAAGGAGACTGGCAGAGTATCCTTCATTCACATCCATTTAGTGAATTATTCTATGTGGTAAACGGAAGCGGTTCTTTTATTGCGGAAGGCAGGGAATTTCCGGTTGGAAGGAATGATTTGGTCATTATTAATCCTCACGTGGAGCATACGGAAAAGTCGCGGGATATATCTCCTTTAGAGTATATTGTGCTTGGAATAGAAGGACTAACTTTCTCCTTTGAAAATATTGTGTCCATTCAAGACGGCGTTTGTCTTCGTACAGCTTCCGGCGCCATATACAAATATAATGTACATAATTCCAACGTTTATGCTTATCTGAATATGATGCTGGAAGAAGCATACCAGAAAAAAGATAATTACGAAACGGTATGCCAGAACCTTCTTGAGGTGCTCTTGGTTTGCCTGCTGCGAAATGACAATCTTGCTGTTGTCCAAAGTGACAGGACAGTTTTAAACAGAGAGTGTACACAAATTAAAAATTACCTGGATTCCAATTATTCGGAAAATATTACACTGGATACTCTGGCGGATATTACCCATATGAATAAGTATTATATGGCTCACGCGTTTACCAAGTGTACGGGACTTTCTCCAATTAATTATCTTTTGCAGAAAAGGATTCAGGAGGGGAAAAACCTGCTGGAGTCCACAACCCATTCCATTGCACAGATTTCTGCTATGCTGGGGTTTTCCTCCCAATCCTATTTTTCGCAGGCCTTTAAGAAGGCCACAGGGAAAACGCCGATTCAGCACAGAAGTGAATATCGTCAGTTAAAACAGAGGTAGCCAAAGGCTCTTCTGTTTTTTTGTGCGCAGCCCATTTTGAGGAAATATGCCCCTAAGACGGAGCCTGGGACGTCTTAGGGAAATTTTGAAAAATGCCTATATTCAAAATGGATGATATAGTGTAAAATAATAAACATGCGGCCAGTCTGGAAGGCGTTATGGGCCGTTTGTTTACATAAATATCCGGAGAGAAGATTTTAAAATTACAAATGAGTGCAATATTACAGGTGTGTCTGTAATATGCGGGAGGTATTGTATGGACATTTTTGACATTCTAACCATGGTTGGCGGTCTGGCATTGTTTTTGTATGGTATGCAGGTGCTTGGAGACGGTCTGAAAAAGGCGTCCGGCGGGAAGCTGGAGATTATTTTGGAGAAACTGACCTCTAATAAATTGACAGCGATTCTTCTGGGAGCGGGAGTAACAGCTGTGATTCAGTCTTCATCGGCAACGACTGTCATGGTGGTGGGATTTGTCAATTCGGGCATCATGAAACTGTCCCAGGCGGCAGGAGTTATTCTTGGAGCCAATGTAGGAACGACCGCTACAGCCTGGCTTTTGAGTCTTACCGGAGTGGAAGGATCAGGCGTTTTTCTGCAGCTCTTAAAACCCTCTTCATTTTCCCCAATACTGGCAATTGTCGGAGTTGTCATTTTAAATATGGGTAAAA
>CAMUHA010000089.1 GCA_947088515.1 uncultured bacterium | reverse complement strand
TAATCCCCTATTAAGTTTCTTTCTTAAAGGCCTCCAAATCCCGGCACACATCCTGGCAGATCATTGCACGCATCGTTGCACTATCCAGTCCCATTTTAAACTTTGTATCAATCTGATACAAGACATAGCAGATAAGTCTGGAGAAAATAGTTATAAGCAGATGGCATTTTTTTTCTTTTGAAAGATTTTCCACAGTTCCGCTTTCATCATCTATTATCTTCTGAATTACATCAGCTACAAGTATATCCTCTTCTTTTTTTGCATCTGCCATTTCCCGCATTCTGCTGCTGATAGCTGAATTATCCAGCATAATCTGCATAGTGCGGACAAAACAATTCATTTCAGCCATTTTTTCTTCCATGTGGATTAAAACCAGATTCATTTTTTCATATAAATCTTTTTCTTTGTTTATCAGCCTGTACATTTCCTGACAATCTGTTTTCAATTTATAAAAAAGCGCCTCCGCAATCATTTCTTCCTTGTTGGAAAAATATTCGTATATGGTGCCCTTTCCAATTCCAGCCTTTGCCGCGATTTCTGCAACCGTAACATTGTTTAAGTCAGCGCCTTCCCTAAGAAGCGCAATGACTGCCCCATAAAGCGCCATCACCTTTGGCGCTAATTCTTTGTCATTCATCTCTTATTCCTCCCTGGGCAGTGTCTCTTCCTTCTCAAGCCATTTGTCTTTTCCAGATTTTTTCTCCCTTGAAAAGATATCATAAATACAAGGAATGACAAGCAGCGTAAGCAAAGTTCCATAGGTAAGTCCGCCAATGGTTACAACTGCCATAGGCTTTGCCATTTCAGACCCCATATCATGACTGAACACCATAGTGCACAAAGCGAGTATGGTAGTGAGCGCAGTCATAAGAACCGGCCGCAGCCTGGTTCTTCCTGCGGTCAGGATAGCCTCCTGCTTGTCCATGCCTTCACCGCGCAGCTGGTTCATATAATCCACCAACACAATCCCATTATTTACAATGATACCTGAAAGCATAACAAAGCCAATCAACGCGACAACGCTAAGTTCACTGTTACTGATTACCAGCCCCAGAAATCCTCCTGTAAAAGCAAGAGGAATGGTAAACATAATGATAAAGGGTGAAAGCAGGGACTGGAACTGTGCTACCATAATTAAATACATGAAAATCAGCGCTAACAAAAGCATCAGATACAGCTGCCCCATGGCATCCATAATCGTCTCATTTTCCCCTGACATTACAAGAGAATAGCCAGCAGGTGTCTCATATTTTGCAAGCTCTTCTTCCAGCGCCTCTGACACAAGCCCCACATTATAGCCATCAGCAATTTCTGCAGACACGGCAATATAACGGTTCTGCTCAATGCGGTTTACATCCTTGGGAGAAATGGTGTTTTGGAATGATGCAATTTCGGAAAGGGGCACTTTCTCTCTGGTCCCGTCCTGTTTTTTCCTGTCAAGCTCTAATTCTCTTACCAGTTTTCTGGTAAGCTCCATATCCCCGGCATGCTTTACATAGACGCTATATTCCATTTCAACAGATTCCAAAGTGGTTGCGCTTGAACTTTCCGCAAGCTTATCCGACATCTGCTGGAACACCTCCGCCACTGTCAGACCATGTAAAATCGCTTTGTCCCTGTCTACTATTACACGCAGCTCTCCCGTTGACTCCTCCAGACCGTCAGAAACATTTTCCGTTCCTTCCACACCCTCTACAATCTTGGCAACATCTCCTGCTATTTTCTGTAAGGTATCAATATCACGTCCTCTGACCTGCACGGTAATCCCGCTGCCGCCTAAGGCGCTCATATCCATGGAAGAAGTGTCTATCTCCATCTCCGCCTTATTTTTTTCACAGATATCCCGTGTCTGTTCTATGATTTCTTCGGCAATCACCTCATTATTCTTCTCTTTATCCGCCTTTAGGGTAACATAAATCGTTGTGGCGTTAGTGGCAGCATTTCCTCCGCCTGTAAGCATGGACATGGAAGAACTTGACGCCATGGCGCCTACATCCGAAACGTCCTCCCTCTCCATCAGTTTTTCCACCACTTCATCTGTCACCTCTCCCGTATCGCTAAGAGGGGTGTCTTTGGGCAGACTTAAGGAAATGGTAAACTGAGTGCTGTCCATATCGGGCATAAAAGCGGTCCCCTTTGCATAAGAAGCCATAGCGCTCATTACCAGCAGCACAACCACCAGTATCAATACCACTGGTTTAAATTTAAGCGCCAATACCAATATTTTTTCATAGATATTCGTAAGGCCTGTAAAGAATTTACCATCTGTGGTTTCTTTGGTTTTCACCAGAACCTTTGAAGCCATAGCCGGCACTACGGTAAGGGCAATCATCAGGCTGGCAAGCAGAGAATAGGCAATTGTCAGCCCCATATCCACAAAAAGCTGTCTGGTAATGCCTTCTGTAAACACAATAGGCAAAAACACACAAACGGTTGTCAAAGTAGACGCCATAATGGCCGCCGCTACCTCCCCAGCGCCTTCCATGGCCGCCTCCAGCGCAGACCGTCCTTCTTTGCGCATCCGGTAAATATTTTCAATTACCACAATAGAGTTATCCACCAGCATTCCTATACCAAGAGCTAACCCTGACAGGGAAATTACATTTAAAGTAATTCCGCTAAAATACATACACACAATCGCCGTCACAAGGCTGATTGGAATAGAACAGGCAATTACCGCTGTAGGACGCAGGTCCTTTAAAAATACTAAAAGAATAAAAATAGCAAGAACTGCCCCAAAAAGGATATTGTTGATTATGGAATCCATTACAAGGTCAATGTAAATTCCCTGGTCCATCAGGGTAATCAACATCAAATCCTCATTTTCTTCCATCAGTTCATCAAATTTATCCAGAATTTTGTCTGACACATCCCCGGTGGAATACCCAGTCTGCTTCTGGATCGTAACCATTATTCCCGGTGCGCCGTTTACGTTGGCATAAATGTCCGCCGAATTGTCAGTCATGAACACATCCGCCACATCCCCTAAAGTGATGATGTCCACACCATCCATCTCAAGGTTCATCAGGGGCATTTTCTTCAGTTCTTCTACACTTTCGGGCTTATCACCCACACGGATTAGGTAGGATATTCCTTCCTCTGTCACATAACCGGCAGGCATGGAAAAATTCTGCGCCTGTAAAAGAGCCGTCACCGTATCTACGTTCAGCACGCTGCTCATGTCGGCCTTATTGTATGCTTCTTCCCTGCTTTCCTCTAACTGCTCTTCGCCTTCCAGAATCTGCTGCAGGGCATCTGTAAGCTGTTTTGCTGTGTCGTTTAACTGGTCTTCTCCATCTTTAATCTGCTCCCAGCCTGCATTAATCTGTTCCTGTCCCTCTTCCAGCTGCTTTAAAGCCGCCTCTAACTGGCTTTTTCCAGCCTCCAGCTGCCGTTCGCTGGCATCCAGCTGGGTTTCCGCCGCACTGATTTGCATTTCTCCCATGCTGATGGTTGTCTGGGCATTGGAAATCTCAATTGCCGCAATCAGATTGCCCTGATAAAGCTCGCTTAATGCGCTGTCAAGAATTGCAATATTATTGTCCAGCTCTGATACTTTCCCTTCCATATCAGAAATAGAATTTTTATAGGTATTAATGGTTTCCTTAATATAGGAGAGTGCAGAAGACTGATTATTAATGGTTTCCTGCAATTTCTCATAGTTTTCCACCACCGCGCCTGCTTCCGCCTTTTTACGCTCAATTGCCGATTTAATCTCTCCCATCTTTACAGGATTATTTATTTCATCATCACTGGTTGGAAAATCAGGCGCGAGAAATCCTTCCAAATCCGCCCCGCTTTCCCCAGTCTCGTTCTTCCAGTCCTCATAACTCTTAGCGTCGTCTACCCCGTCCAGCTTCCCAAGCAGTTCATCCGCCTTTTTGCAGTCCTCCCTGGCCTGCTCCACCTGTTCACTGCCTGGCAATTCAGGAATACTTCCCGCCATATTATCCAGATTCTTCTCTGCTTCTGAAAGCATCGCTTTCATCTGGGAAATTTCCAGCGTAATGTGCATTTTAGCTGCTTCTGCTTCCGCCTTGGCTGTAAGAAGCTGGGTTTCTGCCTCTGCAAGCTGCCTTGCAGCCTCATCCTTCCGGCTTGCAAGCTCATTTCTTCCTTCTTCAAGCTTTACTTTATTCTCGGCAATTTCCGCCCTGCCGTCAGCAAGCTTCTTTTCTCCGTCTTCCAGCTCCTGACGGTTTTCCTCAATCTCGATTTTTCCCTCTTCCAGCTCCTGCTGGCTTTCATTCAAAGACTCCTTGGATTCTTCCAGCTCTTTCTTTGCTTCATTTAGCTCTGACTGACCGTCATAGATTTCCTGTCTGTTCTCATCCAGCTCCTCTTTTGCCTCATCAATCTCCACATCAATAGAGCCAAACACCTGTCTGTTAATCTCATCAATTTTTTCCTTTCGGATAACCACGTTTACGCTTTCCTCCAAAAGCCCTGTGGCGCTGGCAGACGCCACCCCCTCAATACTTTCAAGCTCCTGGATAATCATGTTTTCCGTCATATCCGTTATCTGGGCAGCATTCATGTTATTGCCGCCAACTGCCGCAATCATAACAGGAAGCATGTCCGGGTTCAGCTTCATTATTATAGGGTTTCCAACCGAGTCCCCCCAATAGCTTTTAATCTGGTCCAGATTTTCCCTTATTTCCAACGATGCAGCATTCATATCCGCAGACTGTGAAAATTCCAGAATTACCATGGAATAATTTTCACTTGAAACAGAACTGATGCTCTCAATATTGCTCACCGTTGCCATGGAAGATTCCACTGGTTTTGTTACCACCATCTCCACTGTTTCCGGACTTGCTCCCGGATAAGTGGTCATTACAATCACATAGGGCAGACTGATATTGGGCAGCAGGTCTGTTGTCATTCTGGTAAAAGACACTACCCCCAGCACAATCACAAGTACCACAGCCACCAGCACGGTGTATGGCTTTTTCACACTGAATTTTGATAACATATGTATTTTACTCCTCTTTTTTCGTCCGACCAGTCGGTCAATATCAAAAAGAGTATATTGACAAATATTTTTCATGTCAATATACTCTCTCATTTTTTTACTCTAATTTAACATTTTAATAATTATTTTATAATTGCTTTTTTTAATTTGGACTTAATTCTCTGCAGGGCATTGTCCGTAGATTTGTCATCACGCCCCAATACCTTTGCTATCTGACTGTATCTCATTCCGGTGAGATATAAATCCAACACCTGCTTTTCAAAGCTGCTAAGTTCTTTTTCAATAATTTTTTCCAGAATCTCCACATTTTCCCTGTCAATTAGAAGTTCTTCCGGGTTTTTTTCTGACACGGAAACCACACTGTCAATCAGCTCCCAGTCCTCGTCATGTCCGCTGCTGTCATTTTCTCCGCCACCTCCATACAGAGAAATATAAGTATTTAAAGGCGTATGTTTCTGCCTGCCTGCTGCCTGGACTGCCGTATACATTTGTCTTGACACACACAAATCTGCAAAGGTAAAGAAACTGGCGTCCCGTCCCGTATCATAATCCCGCACTGCCTTAAATAATCCAATCATTCCCTCCTGGATTAAATCTTCCCGGTCCGCCCCCAGAATATACATGGACTTTGCCTTACTTCTTACCAGATTCTTATACTTGTCCATAATATAGTCGGTAATGGCGGATTCACCATCCCGCAGACGCACAATCAGTTCCTCATCACTATATTTTTCATAATTTTTGTCCATCTTCCGTTTCCTGTTCTCCTTCTGGCATCTCTCCATCTGGTTCTTTCATTTCCGATGGCTCTTCCCTGTCATATATGCGTATCAGCTCTGCGGCAATATGCTGTGCTAACAGCGTATAACCATCTTCATTGCAATGGACGCCATCCGGCATATAGTTGTAAATAACTGCTGCGTCATGGGTATCAAGCATATTGGAATTATAAAGGTCAATCACCGGAATGCCATATTCACCAGATAACTGACGGATAGCGCTGGTAATCACTGTCTGGGACAAAAGGTAGTCTCTTTCTTTCCTCAGCATATCATGAAGAACATTAGGCAAAGGAGTCACAAACACAATTTTAGCATCCGGGTATATCTCTTTAAGGCCACGCATCAGCTCATCCAAATCTCCAATAAAAGTCCCTGCCTTCCGCTCCTGCATGGTCCCAAAATCTTCCTGATTCAGGCAAAAACCGTCATTGGTCCCACCCATAACAATAATCAGGTCTGTTTCCTGAGGTATCTCTTTGAACCTGTCCACAAAAGCATTCTCCCAGTACCTTCCAATGGAAGACCCTCCGATTCCCAAATTGGTCACACTTTCCGCGCCTAAAATTTCCTTCAGTTTTGAAGGATAAGAATACTGCTGGTAATTTTCCAGATTGTCCAGATTGGCGGCCTGGGTAATACTATCCCCCAGACAGGCGATAGAAAGGCCGGAAAAATCATGGCTGTTATCCGCAATCACTTTCAGGTCTGTCCTGTTTTGCATCTGTGTCTCCATATAGGAAGCGCGGATTTTACGTCTCTCCTGCAATGTGTTTCCTGAAACGCTGTTTTTTGGCCACATCTGGCTGCCTGCGCCACTTCCCACAGAATTTCCAGAGACTTCATTGCCCGAAACGCGCTCTGCCATATTCCCGGAAACGAATGTCATCCCATTCCCCGAAACAATGTCAATCCCGTTGGCGGATACATCTTCTGCATGATTGCCTGAAACGGTATCCCCTTCACTGCCCCACATGCTTCCAGCCTCATTACCGGATACACTTTCTGTCCCGTCATCACCAAAGCTGTTTCCATCCATCTCCAGGCCATCATCCTCCTGACCCCAAAATTCCGTTTCTTCTTCCTCATCAAAATAAATCTTATTTTCTTCAATAAACGCTTCAATTGCTTCCGGGTCATTGGCCAGCTGACTTATTGTCAACTGAATTTCGGCAGCGTCCGCATGAATCTGTTCATTTCTAGCCACCCGCTCCTTTTCCCATCTCTGGGCGTTAAAATATTTCATTCCTCTGTCAATTCCCACCGCTGCAATCATTATCATCATCATTGCAATGAGCATTAGCAAAAATCTGTTTATTTTTCCCATTTTACTTTATTTCCCTGCCATTTATATTCTTTCAGGTTCAGACTTGCCTAATACATTCTCTGGCGGACAATCTCATAAGCAAGCACACCTGCAGCTACTGAAGCATTTAAAGACTCTATATCCCCTATCATGGGGATGGCCGCTGTCATATCACACCTTTCTTTCACCAGTCTTCCCACCCCTTCTCCTTCACTGCCAATCACCATGCCAATCGGTCCTTTCAAATTCAAATCATACATTCTCTCGCCATCCATATCCGCACACACAAACCACAGTCCTTTGTCCTTTAATTCCATAATGGCGCTGGCAAGATTCGTAACCCTTGCAACTTTTGTATAATTTAATGCCCCTGCAGATGCCTTTGCCACTACAGCTGTAAGTCCCACTGCCCGGTTTTTGGGAATAATCACTCCATGGGCTCCTGCTGCGTTTGCAGTTCGTATAATCGCGCCCAGGTTATGGGGGTCTTCAATATTATCAAGTAAAAATAAAAAAGGAGGCTCTCCCTTTTTCTCTGCAAGCGCAAGCATGTCCTCAATCTCTGCATATTCATATGCTGCCATACATGCAATCACCCCCTGATGTCTGCCCGTTTCCGACATCTGGTCAAGACGCTCCCTTGTCACATATTTGATAAATGTATTCCGTTTTCCCGCCTCCCGTTTTATAGTCTGGACAGGTCCATCGTGACAGCCGTCCTGTATGTACAGCTTATCCACTGCCCGGCCGGAGCGGAAAGCCTCAATAACCGCATTTCTGCCTTCAATCATAAATTCATTTACTTCTGGTTTCTCTTTTTTCATTTCATTCTCCCTGTCATTACATTTCCGTATTTTCAGTGTGTTTCAATTCTGCTTTCTCCAGTCCGGAACAGATTAAGGCAAGGGCACGCTCCATCTGGTCTGTCAGATATAGATATCCTACAAGCGCCTCAAGCCCTGTGGCCTTTTTATATTCGTCAAAAGAAGCATTTTGGGCCTTAGTATAAGGTTTTGCATTTTTTCCCCTTTTATACACTGCAAGTTCTTCCGGTGTAAATTCATCCAAAAGCGCCTGGACCATAAGCGCCTGTGCAGGCGCCTTCACATAATTTATGGTCTGTCCGTGCAGCCGGTTTACCGGCGCATTTCCTTTCTGCACCATCACCGTGCGGAAAATAAGGTCATAAACCGCATCTCCGATATAGGCAAGTGTAAGAGGTGAATATGTCCGTATATCCACCTCTTTTAAACCAAAATTTTTCTTTATTAATGATAACAGATTTATGCTCTCTTCCATTTAACTCCTTCACGGGTATCCTCAAGGACTATTCCCATCTCCAGCAGCTGGTTTCTGATTTCATCGGCCCGCTTAAAATCCTTCGCTTTTCTTGCGCTTTGCCGCTCCTCTATCAACGCTTCAATCTCTCCATCCAGCATCTCTTCCCTTTTCTCCACAATCAGACCACACACATCGCAAAGGGTTAAAATATCATTTTTCAGCTTTTGCAGGAATCCTTTACTGCTCTTTTCCCCGGCGTTTGTATTTGCAAACTTCACCAGTTCAAAAATTGCGGCAATAGCGTCCGCTGTGTTGAAATCATCGTCCATGGCTTCGTCAAACTTCCGGGCGAATCCTTCCGCTTCCCCGGTTAACTGTATCTCTTCCTCATTCATTGCTTTTTCAGAGGCGTTTTCCATGAGATAATTTAAGTTTCCCACACAGGTGACAATCCTGTCATAGCCATTTGCCGCCGCTTCCATCAGCTCCTCGCTGAAATTTAAAGGACTTCTGTAATGTGCGGACAGCATAAAGAAACGCAACACCTGCAGGTCATATTTCTCACTAATCTCTCTTACCGTAAAAAAATTCCCTGAGGATTTGGACATTTTTCTGTTATCAATATTTAAAAACCCATTGTGCATCCAGTACCGGGCAAAAGGTTTTCCATTGGCCGCCTCCGACTGTGCAATTTCATTTTCATGATGGGGAAAAATTAAATCTTCCCCCCCTGCATGAATGTCAATCTCATCGCCCAGATACTTCCTGCTCATCACCGAACATTCAATATGCCACCCCGGACGTCCGTCACACCAGGAAGATTCCCAATATGGCTCTCCTTCCTTCTTAGGCTTCCAAAGTACAAAGTCCAGCGCATCCTCTTTCTGCTCCTTACCTGTTACCAGTAAAGAACGGTTCCCTCCCTGTAAATCATCCAGGTTTTTATGGGACAGCTTCCCATATTCCTTAAAGTTCCTGGTTCGGTAATAAACGGTGCCATCCTCTGCCATATAAGCGTAACCCTTTTCAATAAGGGTTCCTATCATATCCAGCATTCCGCAGATTTCTTCCGTAGCCTTTGGGTGAAAAGTGGCAGGTTTTACATTCATTGCCTCCATATCTTTTTTGCATTCCGCAATGTAACGTTCGGAAATAACAGAAGCCTCCACTCCCTCTTCAATTGCTTTTTTAATTATCTTATCATCCACATCTGTGAAATTGGACACATAATTTACTTCATATCCTTTATACTCCATATAACGCCTTACCGTATCAAAAACAATCATAGGACGGGCATTTCCAATATGAATCAGGTTGTATACCGTAGGCCCGCACACATACATCTTGATTTTTCCTTCCTCTAAGGGAATCAGTTCTTCTTTCTTTTTTGTCAATGTGTTGTAAACTTTCATAATTCCTCATTTCTGCGCATTTTTGTGCGCTTTATATTCCGCATCTGCCTTTCAAGGTCAATGATACGGTTCGTCAGCTCCGTGTTAGCTCCATGCAGTGTGGCAATATCTTCTTTGATTGGGTCTGGCAGATGAACATGGTCCATCTCCTCTTGAGGCAATGATTTGTTATTCCGTTTTACCACCCGTCCCGGAACGCCTACCACTGTGGAATTTGGCGGCACTTCCTCAAGCACGACGCTTCCTGCTCCTATTTTGGAGTTATCGCCAATGGTAAAAGACCCCAGCACCTTGGCGCCTGCGCTTATCATCACATTATTCCCCACAGTCGGATGCCTTTTTCCCTGTTCCTTTCCGGTTCCCCCAAGAGTCACTCCCTGATACAGAGTCACATTGTCACCAATAACCGCTGTCTCCCCAATGATAACACCATTTCCATGGTCAATAAAGAATCCTTTACCTATCTGGGCTCCAGGATGAATCTCAATACCTGTTTTACGCACTCCCCGCTGGGAAACCCATCTTGCTAAAAAATAATGTTTTTTCTTATACAGATTATGGGCAATTCGGTAATGCAGCATAACCTTAAAGCTGGGGTAGAGAAAAACTTCCATGGAGGAATGTATCGCCGGGTCTCTTTGTCTGATAACTGCAATCTCTTCCTTTATTCTTTTTATAAATCCCACCTGCACACTCCCTTAAATCCACTCTGTCCAGGTTATCTGAATGATTAATAAACAAGTACCAAAAAGGCGCATTCCCTTTGCAGGAATCTTAAACTTCTTCAAACACTCCTGTGCATAAAAAAAGATAACTTCTCTCTTTTTAGAGACGAAGTTATCCGCGGTTCCACTCTAATAAAGGCGCTTGGCCTCCACTCATGCACGTAACGTGTGAATACGTGTTTTACTACAAATCCCATTTGGAAATTTTCGTAAAACCTGCTCCCGGATGCACTTCTATTGTCCTTTTACAAAAATGCTCTCAGCCGATGGCATTCCCTCTCTGTGAAAAACAGTACCCTGCAAAGATACCCTGACAATATACTCTTTCCGTTCCCGGCATTTCATCTGTTATTCAGACTCTCTGGACAGACAGACATCTGTCTTAAAATATTTTACACTAACAGCATATGCAAAAAATATTATTTTGTCAACAGAAAACTAATTCTAATGATTTAATTCATTATAAATCCTCATTTAGCCTTCGCCCATCTTCAACAGTTTGGCTGCCTGGTCTGCCGCAATACATGCGTCCACAATTTCCTGAATATCCCCATTCATAATCTTATCCAGCTTATACAGCGTCAAACCTATCCTGTGGTCAGTCACACGCCCCTGTGGGAAATTATAAGTACGGATTTTCTCTGACCTGTCGCCGGTCCCTATCTGGCTCCTGCGCAGTTCCGCCTCCGCATCATGTGCCTTTTGTTGCTCTATATCATATAGCTTTGCCCGGAGCAGCGCAAAAGCCTTTGCTTTATTCTGCAGCTGGGATTTTTCCGTCTGGCTGTAAACAACAATTCCTGTCGGATAATGGGTAAGACGCACTGCCGAGTCGGTAGTATTGACACACTGTCCACCGTTTCCTGATGCACGCATGACATCTATGCGAATGTCCTTTTCATCAATTACCACATCCACATCCTCCACCTCCGGCATTACCGCTACCGTTATTGTTGAAGTATGAATGCGTCCGCCCGATTCTGTTTCCGGCACCCGCTGTACCCGGTGTACCCCGCTTTCATATTTTAATTTAGAATAAGCGCCCTGTCCGGTAATCATAAAGCTGACTTCTTTCATACCGCCAATTCCAATCTCATCTACACTGACAGTTTCCACCCTCCAGCGCTGGCTTTCTGCATAATGCACATAAAGACGGTAAATTTCCGCCGCAAAAAGCGCCGCTTCATCGCCTCCTGCCCCTGCGCGTATTTCAACAATAACGTTCTTGTCATCATTTGGGTCCTTGGGCAGAAGAAGAATTTTCAGTTTCTGCTCCAGTTCTTCAATACGTTTTTTGGCGCTGCCAAGCTCCTCCTTCAGCATCTCGCGCATCTCTTCATCTGTTTCTCCCTCCAGCATGGCAAGGGAGTCTTCCACATCCTGATTGGATTTTTTATATTCTTTATATGTCTCTACAATAGGGGTCAGGTCACTTTGTTCTTTCATCAGCTTCCGGAACCGTTCCTGATTAGCAGTTACGGTAGGTTCTCCCAGTTCCCCCATAATTTCTTCAAAACGATTTAAAATATCATCCAGTTTGTCAAACACTTTTTAACCTCCCATTCTTCCCGATACAACTCTGTCAAGACCTGACAGGTCTTTGCAGACGGTAATACCCTGATATCCCGCCTCTTTCATATATCCGCTTACAGCCTCTGCCTGGTCATAACCGATTTCAAAAAACAACATGCCGCCGGAATACAAATAGTTTTCCGCTTCGTTTATTATCTTCCGGTAAAAATCCAATCCGTCGCCTCCCCCATCCAAAGCAATGGTTGGGTCGTGCTCCCTTACTTCTTCCATAAGCTCCGGTATCATTTTACCTGGAATGTAGGGAGGATTTGATACAATAATCTCAAACCTTCCATCCACGTTTTCAAATAAGTCACTTTGCACAAAGTCTGCATTAAGACCAAGCAGCCGGGCATTCTCCGCAGCCACTGCCAGAGCTTTTTCTGAGATATCGCATCCCTTTCCCTCGCATTCATTGGAATACCTAAGCAGGCTTAAAAGAATACATCCTGACCCTGTGCACATATCCAGAATACGCATACCATCATGAAGAAAGCGCATGACCTCCTCGACCAGAATTTCCGTATCCTGTCTGGGAATCAGCACATCAGGCGTCACCTTAAACTTAAGCCCCATAAATTCCTGATATCCTAAAATATGCTGCAGAGGCACATGTGACGCCCGCCTTGTAATGGCACCCTTATAATCTCTGTTTTGTATCTCTGTCACTGGATTTTCCCCATGGGAAAGTAGGTAATTCCTGTCTGTGCCGCATACTTCCTCCAATAGCAGCCGGGCATCCAAAGCCGCCTCTTCTATATCAGCCTTTTTTAACTGGTCCATTCCCCAGCTATATAATTCCCTATATGTCATTTTCATCCTCTTCCTCCAAAGAAGAATCATCCACCATCCAGGAATCGTCCACCTCATACCCAAAGGTTTCCTTTAAATATGCTTTCCAGTCAAATACCG
>CAMUHA010000088.1 GCA_947088515.1 uncultured bacterium | reverse complement strand
AGCGAAGAATCTTTTGAATGTGGCAATAACACGGGCAAAAAGGCATTTGCGGCTGATTTATACGGGAGATTCACAAAAGGTGCTAGAGACATTACATTATGTTCTTGATCCAGTAGTGAGTAAATGGAAGGGTGGTCGAATGACAATTGAAGAAGTTTTGGCATTTGATGAAATGCAGATATTTGATCGAAAGAGCATCCATATTGAACCCAAATCATTGGCAATTACGGTTGTTGCCTTTGCGAATGCAGATGGCGGTACGGTTGCTATTGGCATTTCAGATAAAACCAAAAGGATAGAAGGGACAGATTACGATACTCGGCAATTGAATGAACTGCTTACAGTCCCATATGATTTCTGTGAGCCAACGGTACAGGTGGATATAGAAAAAGTGCCGTGCACCGACGACAAAGGCCGGGATAATCATGTTGTATTGATGCATATAGAGCCGAGTTCCCATGTACATTCTAATCAGGCAGATGAAGTTTATTTGCGTGTAGGGGATAAGTCAAAGAAACTGGGCTTTCATGACCGCCTGCAGCTTACATATGATAAAGGGGAAAGGTTTTTTGAAGATAAGCCGGTGCCAGAGGCCGAACTGGATGATTTAGATATTGATTTTGTTGGGGAATATACAAGAAAAATTGGATACCCCAAAAATGCAATATCATATCTGACAGAAAATAAAGGATTTGTAAAAAAGAAAGATGGGAAAGTGCAGATTAGCACAGCGGCCATTCTGTTGTTCGGGAAAAAAACGCAAAATTTCTTTCCACGTGCCCGTATACGCTTTATACGTTATGATGGGAAGGAAGAGCGTTTTGGTGCAGAAATGAATGTGGTTAAAGATGTAATTTTTGAAGGAAATATTTTAAAAATGGCTGTGGATTCCATTGCCTATCTTGACACACAGATAAAAGAAAAGACTTACCTTGGAAAGGATGGATTATTTGTCACAGAAGAGGAATATCCGAAATTTGTGAGACAGGAAATTATTGTAAATGCCGTGACACATCGGGCATATAGTATTAGTGGAACGGATATAAAACTGGCCATTGGGGATAAAAAGCTGGCTATTGAAACTTTGAAATCAGCCATTAAAAAGCAAAATTATAATGAACCAACTATAAAAAATATAAAGTTATAAGTTTTGATTTGTTTCAAACATTAGTCGATGTTAATCAAAAGACATGAAACATCAAGAAATATGGGGCATTGAACAGCCGGAAGTTGAAGGTTATACGGATTTTGCTTTTGTCACAACGTGGAACACGCTTTTTACCGCAAACCAATTATGTAGAATGTAACCAACTTAAAGGCAATACAAGAAGTATTTCGGAAATTTAATCCATCTGCAATGAAATATACGCTACAGTGCATTAATTGCAGAATTGTCAAATGGTCGATGCGCAAATATAAAAATTTCCGTGGCCATAGGCGAAGGGCAGAGAAATGGCTCTCAACTATTAGGAAGCGAGAGCCAAAGCTGTTTGCGCATTGGAACAGAATGTATTCGTATTGTTAAAGATAAGAGCCGTATGAAGGGAGGCCTTCCTGTAGGGTTCTGTGAGAAGTTCGAGGTGCAAATCCTCTTACTTACTCGACTGAGAGGTCGAAATTGCAGAGAAAGGATGCTCCGGCTGGTTTTGCTATAGAGTTACACTAGGGATTAACAGAACGTCTAAAAAGAATCCATGTGCTTAAAAAATAGCATAGTAACAAAATTGCTAAAATTCCAACTGTTGCCCCAATCTGTAACATCAATGAGGTAAATCCTATATACGCTGAAATTTCTGCTGATATAGTTTGGATAAAATAACTAATCACAACAGTAGCTACAATGATTGCCACAAGAATTGGCAGCCCAAACCAAACGCTTAACTGTTTCAGTATAAGTTTACTTATATGTTTTTCTTCAACGCCTAATTTTCGGAGCACACAGAAGCGGTATTTATGCTGTCCTGCGTCTAAAAGCTGCTGTAAGGAAAGTACTGTAAGACATATAACCATCAATACAACAGCGCCGTAAAGCATAGCAGTCTGTAAGATAAAGTTATTGGCTATGTTGCTGTTGGTTTGCAGCGTACGGAAACGTACACCATAGGAGGCGCCGCTTTCTGCTTGCTCTGGATACTTTTCTGTAAAAAGTCTTTCCAGTTCGCGGGCATTCTCATAAGTGATATTTTCCGGTGTTGTAATATAGCGGTTTCGCATAACCGGAAGCAATTTCTCACAAGTTTTGTCCGGGAATACATAGAGGACATTTGTGTAAGAATTATAAACGGTTTCTCCGATTGGTTCCTCATAACGGGACTGTCTGGAAAGATTTAATGTACCTTTATCTGTCACAACGCTGGTATGTTCTGCAAGAAAGCCGTTTTTTTCTTCTTTTGTTGCAATGGACTTCCATTGTGTTGTGAATTCGTTTTCTGACAGGAAAATCGGCTCATACCCCTGCATTTCCCGGAGTATGTTGTAATCGCTCAGTGAAATTGCCGCAACAGGGAAGTCATACTTTATCCGATTATGAAAATCGTCTTTCTCCGGAAGATATAAATTGAAAGTACAGTCATAGGCTGTATTTATTTTGTGTTCTGCCAGGAAATCAGTGATAATTTCGTAATTATCCTGCGGCAGATTTTTTTCTTCATACACATTATTGTACCTTGAAAATACCTGCACATCATACATAGAACGTATATCCAAATAACCGGAAGACCAGCCGGTCAAAATAGGTGCAGCAATGAACATGAAAATTGCCAATGTCAAAGTGATACAGATAATAGCCATAGTCTTACTGGTCGTATTCAACTTTGAGATAAGCTGCCCGAAAAAGAAAAGAGCTTCCTCATGGTATCTGTGTTCCGGAGATTTTTCCTTCCATGTGATAATAAAATCACAGGCAAGATAAATTAAGGCGCAGATGAAGAAAAGCAGGTTAACCAAAGTAAACAACAGATATTGATTGAGCATCCCATCACCTAAAGGCAGATAATATTTATTTGTCAATGCCGCAACACTGGCTGTTACAAAAGCGTTTAATACAGAACATATCAGCAAGCCAGTGATATAACATACTCTTTTTTTCTTTTTGACCAGGCAGAATATTGACCAGAGCAAAGTGAGCAAAGGGAAAAGAATGTTTCCCCAAAACATAAGTTGCACAGGAAGCGCATAGCGGGTGTCATAATAAAACCAGACTTTTTGTATTCCTGTAACCAATGCCCATACTGTAACCAAATCAAAGAGTATTGCTATAACAGAAATCCAGTGGCTCTTTTTTAGTTGGGGTTCGTTTTCTTTTTCTGCAGAAAGCATATTAACAATTTTGGCCTTTTGAATGGTACGGGTATTGAAAATTCCTACTACAAAAAAGCTTAAGACAAAAAATGCCACTGTCAATAAAACTGTATCTGGAAATAATGTCCATGAAATTTCATAAGGCTTTCCATAAGCAGTAAGGAGCATTGCAGTAATAAATTGAGAGCAAAATACGCCTCCAAAAATTCCAATCAAAATTGAAATTATTCCCATAATCAGTGTTTCTGCAAAGAAAATTCTGCCAATGGTTTTTTGTTCCATTCCCATGATAGACTGGACGGCAAGCTCTTTTTGCTTTCGTCTTAGCATATAATGATTGACAAACCGTATCAGGAATAACAACAGTAATGTTATCATGCAGATTGCAGCTTTCATTCCATCGCTTAACAGAGTGAAATCATAATTACTGCCTATATCCGGGTTATAATAGCTGCTGGAAACAGACAGGAACGCATAAAACAAAGTAACGCAGATTGTCATTGTGACAATATAGATCAAATAGTCTTTTACAGACCGTTTTGCATTTTTGAAAACAAGTTTAGCATACATGACTTTGTCCTCCTCCGGTCATGGTAAGGACACTTAGAATTTTATCAAAAAAAGCGCTTCTGCTGTCATTACCTTTACGCAGTTCTAAAAAGATTTCTCCGTCTTTCATAAAGAGAATACGGTTGGTATAGCTAGCGGTAAAAGCATCATGGGTTACAATAAGAATTGTTGCCCCAAGCTGTTCATTGATACTTTGAATAGTAGATAACAGCATTTGTGAGGAATGACTGTCTAATGCGCCTGTCGGCTCATCTGCCAATAATAGTCTGGGATTGTTGATAATTGCTCTTGCACAGGCACAACGCTGTCTCTGACCGCCGGATACTTGATAGGGATATTTGTTTAGAATATCATTGATATTTAGCTTTTGCGCTATATCCAAAATACGGGGTTCTATGCTCCAAGCAGGTATTTTATTGATTGCTAATGCCAGTGCAATGTTTTCTGAAATAGTCAATGTATCTAATAAATTAAAGTCTTGAAATACAAAGCCTAAATTTTCCCTGCGAAAGCGGGCAAGGGATTTTGGTTTGATTTCTGTTACGTCTGTTCCTTCTAAAAAAATATGACCTGCACTTACCGTATCAATCGTAGAAATACAGTTGAGCAGTGTTGTCTTTCCAGAACCGGACGCACCCATAATGCCAAGAAATTCTCCGACTTCAACGGAAAAGCTGATATCTTTAATGGCTTTGGTAATATTTCCCTCATTGCCATAGTATTTCTGGATATGCTCCAGCTTCAAAATCGTATTCATTTGATAAACCTCCTTAAATATTCTATATCCATATTGTAAATGGAGCGTATCATTTTTGGTATCAAGTTTTCTTACACAGTTCTTACAAAAATGTAAGAAGTGCAGGGCATTTCAACCCTGCACTCCGATAACAAAATCATTCATCTGAAAAGAAAGTGAAATCGTCAGCCCGTTACTTTCTGAATAAGCAGTAAGTCCTATTCCCAGCTTATCACAAAGACGTTTGCAAAGATACAAACCAATTCCGGTAGAATTTTTTCCGGTTCGTCCATTTCTGCCGGTAAAGCCCTTTTCAAAGATACGGGGTAAATCACTTTCGGGAATGCCTATTCCATTATCGCTGATAGATAAAACAATTCTGTCATTTGTCTTTGTCGTAAAAAAGTGTAAAACGGGCTGCTTTGTATGATATTTTATGGCGTTACCAATAATCTGGTTTAAGATGAAGCGCACCCATTTTTCATCAGTGTAAACCCTGTTTTCTATATTGTCTATTGTAATTGTCATATTACTTTGACGTAAGAGATATTTATTGTCTGCGATTGCACAATGCACAACATCACATAAGTTTATTTCACGAACAGAATAGTCTTTTTCTGTGTGTTCGCTTCGGGCATAGTAAAGTACCTGTTCCGTATATTGATTGATATTCTCCAATTCTGCCAGTATATCTCTGGAAAAAGGAGAACGATTATTTTCACAAAGCAGTTTCATAGCTGTAATCGGTGTTTTTATTTCATGTACCCACTGCTCAATGTATTCTTTATATTCTTTTTGTCCATTTTGTATTTCTCCTATTTTTTCAAGCATAGATTTTTCTGCCATCTTCATAATCTGATAAAAAACCTGCTCGTCCGCTTTATCCGGTATCGTCATAATTTCTGGTATTAAATACCGTTCTTCTAATTGTGCTGTTATATCCAGCAGCTTATCCAGATACGTTTTTCGCATATAATATACGATTGACAGATATGTGATTAAGATAATTTGCCAGATTATGAAAATAAACACAACTGTTTGAATTTGATTTCCGTTTGCAAGCAAAAACAGAGAAAGCGCCAGCGCGCCTGCAAAGTTGACTAAAATAACTGATATTTGATTTTTCAGATATTGTTTTCCGCTCATAATGTGTATCCTTGTCTATGCCTTGTTTTAATAAAATCCGTAAGTCCGATTGCGGTTAGTTTGTCACGAATACGGGTAATATTTACGCTTAGCGCATTATCATCAACATATAATTGGTTGTCCCAAAGGAAATCTATAATATCATTCCGGGAACAGATTTTGCCTGCGTTCTTAAAAAGGTAGAAAAGGATTTTCAATTCATTTTTTGTCAATTCTGCTTTCTGTCCTCTGTATTCTATCATACTGCTTTCCAAATGCAGGGTTGCGCCGTTCCATGTAAAAAAACTGGTCTGCGGAGAAAAATATATTCGTTTTAACAGTGCGGCAATTTTGGCAAGCAAAATAGCAGTATTATAAGGCTTTGTGATAAACGCATCTCCACCCAGCATAATACTGTTTAATTCATCCATATCTGTATTGCTGCCTGTCACGAATACAATCGGCATATCTGAAAAAGTGCGAATCTGAGAACATATTTCAAAGCCATTGTTTCCCGGTAACTTTATATCCAAAATAACCAAATGTGGTACAAATTCTTTTATCTGACGGATTGTCTGGGAAAAATCTGTAACAACAAAAACCTCATATCCATTTCCAGACAAAAGGGTTTTCAGCTGAGTTTGTATGGTAAAATCATCTTCAATGAGTAGTATTTTTTTCTTCATAAAAGATACCTCCCTGCTCTTTTATTATACTGTATCAGTGAGGTTTTCTCAATCTGTATTGAATGGAAGCAAAACAGTGAAGCGCTGCCTGTCAAATTCATGTGTACGCATCAATTGTAAGGCTGCATGACAACCTGGGACTTGACACGCCCAGAAAGTGGAAATTACTTTTTTCCAGATAAAAATTGACATTTACTTTACGAAGGATTAGCGAGTCAGCAATAGATAAATTGGTTGGTGAGGTGAAGTATGGGAATTTGGGTTCATAAGTAGCGGGAAGAGTAAAAAAGAATCCCATGGAATTTCAAATGCTTTAAGAGGCATGAAATACATGGGATTCCTTTTTAGAACTTTATTTATTTTGTTTTCCGCCAAAGGCAAACCATCCAATAAGCCCAAGGAATGCCGCCGCAACCAGCATCCATCCAACTAGCAGAAGGGGGTTGTTGTCAGCTGCCGCTTTTGGAGCAAACATATCCCAGTACCCCTTTAAGTAGATTACCACAATAAGAACAGGTATGACAAATGTCATATAGCCGCGGACAAATAAAGGAAAATTGCTGCCTTTTCCTGCATTGGCCTCTTTGATAAAATTCTGCCATCCCCATCCCCGGCGTTGGGTACAGAACATGAGATATACCAGGGAACCTAAGGGAAGAAGGTTATTGGATACCAGAAAATCTTCCAGGTCCATAATACCTGTCCCAGCTCCTAAGGGCTGGATATTTGATAATACATTAAAGCCAAGAACAGCCGGAAGAGAAAGCAAAGTTACCAACACAATGTTCATTCCAACAGCCTTTTTGCGGGACATGCCAAAAAGGTCAATGGCAAAGGAAATAATGTTTTCAAACACTGCAATTACAGTTGATAACGCAGCAAAAGATAAGAACAGGAAGAAAAGGGTTCCCCAAATTCTGCCGCCTGCCATCTGGTTGAATATCCGGGGCAGCGTAATAAAAATAAGAGAAGGGCCTGCATCTGGTTCTACCCCAAAGGCAAAGCAGGCAGGAATAATGATAAGACCGGACATTAATGCCACAAAAGTATCCAGAATGCCGATACTGACTGCTTCCCCGGTAAGGGACCTTTCTTTGTCAAGATAACTTCCGAAAATTGCCATGGCCCCAATACCAAGACTTAAAGTAAAAAATGCCTGGGACATAGCGCCGAATACCACATTTCCGATACCATTTTCCTTCATTTTCTGGAAGTCGGGCACCAGATAAAATTTAATCCCTTCCATGGCGCCAGGCAGACGGATGGAGTGGATGGCAAGGACGATAATAAGGGCCAAAAGAGCGGTCATCATTATTTTTGTGATACGCTCCACGCCTTTCCGGACGCCTAGAGCACAAATCCCAAAGGATACAATAATAGCAATCACCATCCAGAAGATTAAAATGGCAGGAGATGAGAGCATATCATTAAATTTTCCGGCAACTGCCTGGGCATCCATGGTTCCGGAATTAAAATCGCCGCGGGCGCACCGGAAACAGTAAAACATCATCCATCCTGCTACCATGGTATAGAACATCATAAGCAGATAATTGCCGGCCATGCCAAACCATCCATAATGATGCCAGCGGGTTCCTTTTGGCTCCAATATTTTAAAAGAAGCCGCACAACTTTTCTGACTGCCCCGGCCTACGGCAAATTCGCATACCATTATAGGCCATCCCATCAGTATGAGAAAAGCAAGATAAATGAGGATGAAAGCCGCTCCTCCATATTTGCCTGTCATATAAGGAAATTTCCAGACATTTCCAAGTCCTATGGCACAGCCTGCAGATACCAGTATAAATCCCAGCCGGCTGCCAAATTTTTCTCTTGATTTCATATGTTTATCCCCCATTCAATGATAATTGGTGCAAGAGGCACACAATACATACCATTATACGGGTCATGGCAGATACTGTCAATCGGATTAATCGCTTTCTGCCATCCGGTAGCCAATACCGATTTCTGTAAAAACATATTCAGGAGCGGCGGGATTTTGTTCGATTTTCCGCCGGATATTTGCCATATTTACTCTTAAAATCTGATTATTCCCATCCATGTAAGGCCCCCATATTTTTTCCATTAAGTAGGTATAAGTAAGTACTTTACCAGAGTTTTTTGCAAGCAGGGTGAGAAGCTTATATTCAATTTGGGTCAGATGGATAATGCTTCCATCCAAAGTCACCACATGGTTTTCATAATTAATGGTTAGATTTTTGTAATGGTAGGGTCTTTGGTAGATAGTAGACATATCCTGCATCTGTCTGCTGTGACGCAGAGATGTGCGGATGCGGGCAAGCAGCTCAACAGTGCCGAATGGTTTTGTGATATAATCGTCAGCGCCGCAGTCAAGAGCACGGGCTTTTTCATGCTCATTACTTCGGGCGGAGATAACGATAATGGGAACTGCAGTCCATGTCCGTAGTTTTTCAATTACATCCATCCCGTCCATGTCGGGCAGTCCTAAATCCAGCAAAATAAGGTCAGGACAAAGAGAAGCGGTCAGGTGCAGTCCTTCGCCTCCGCTTGCGGCGGAAGTGATTTTGTAGTTTTGGTTTTTTAATGTGGTGGAAATAAAGGAACATATGTTTTCTTCGTCTTCGATTAGTAAAATACTGCATTTTGAAATATTTTTATTCATTGGTTTTCCTCCATGGGAAGCGTGAAAGTAAACTGGCATCCATTTTCGTGGTTACTGGCAATAATTGTGCCGTTATGGGCGGTAATAATAGTTTTACAGATAGAAAGACCAATCCCCATGCCCTTGTGACCATCAAGACTGCTTGCAGGTGTGTAGCAGGAGCCGTCAAATATGGTAGAGAGCTTTTCCGGGGAGATTCCCACGCCATAATCCCTGATGCAAAAGGACACCAGCCCATCCTTACAGGTAACAGTAAGTAAAGTGGGGAGATGGCTGCCAGAGTGAACAAGAGAATTTTCCAGAAGATTGATGATAACCTGTTCAATCAGCATGGCATCCATGGGTATCATCAGAAAATCTTCAGGAACCGTAACCTTTACCCTGGCGCTGGGAAAGCGCTTGTGAAACCGCATGACAGCTTCCGCCACCACTTCTTCAACGGATTCTATGGAGGTTGCGATTTTCATGGAATTTTGGTTAATTCTTGTGACGGACAAAAGGTTTTCCACCATATGAAGAAGCCAGTTGGAGTCTTCAAGAATGTGGCTTACCAGTTTTAGCTTTTCTTCATCACTTAACGAGTTGTGGTTATCTACATATGTGGAACTGTTACCAATGATACCGGTAAGAGGAGTGCGCAGGTCATGGGAAATGGAGCGCAAAAGATTGGCACGCATTTTTTCTTTCTCCGCTTCCATCAGCAGCTTTTCGCGTTCTATCAAAATGTCCGCCTGTTCTTTAATCCGGGAAGTCATGGTGCTGACCATCAGAGATATTATCAAAGTAAACACAAAAGTTACCGGATAGCCGGTAAGTGTGAAGTTTACCTGAAAATAAGGATAAGTAAAAAGATAGTTAATTCCTATCACACTTACCACGGAGGCTGTAATACCATAAATATAACCATTGGTAAAACGGGCGGTCAGCACCAGAGCAGTAATGTATATCAGGGCAACATTGGCGGAACTTTCGGGAACTGTATAAAAAAAATAAAAGGCAATTATGGTTGCAGCGGCAAAAATCAGGGATGTAAGCAAAAAGTCCCTGAAAAGGGCAGCAGACGTCTGTCTGGGCGTTATGGAGGACGAAGCCTGTTCCGCAGGGCGTTTTACCGGGCGGATTTTTGAAAATAAAGATTCATTCATGTCTGATTTGCGTTCCTTTGTATTTTTATTGAAAGTATCTGTATTTTTCCAAATGGTAAAACTAATTATACCGTTTAGAGGGATTAGGGGCAATTCTTTCCTGAAGGAATGGGCGTTAAGAAGCTGTTAAGATAAAAAAACATGGTAATCCGGCAGTTTTTACTTTATAATGAAATAAAAGAGCGAGTAAAAAGTTTTATGAAGGTAAAGGGAGGATTTTTATGCAGATACAGAATAATTATGACACCCATTCTGATTCCGGGTATCAAAAGTCTCATACCCATCATATAACAAAATGTATGTATGAAGAAGGAACCAAAAAGCGGGAAGCGGGCGCTTCGAACATAAAAAATAATCCTGATATGAAACAGTATACCAGAGAGGCTGTGGAAGGAAAGGTTTATGAATACGGGCAAAATCAGACCAGGCAGATTAACAGGACCCAAAAGAGGAGCTTTATCCGGGGGTTTTGGGATTCCCTGGGGGATGAAGGCGGGGGAAAAGAAACAGGGGAAGCCTGGGATAAAGAGGAAGCTGAAAAACTGGCAGGGGCAAATATGATATCTTCAGTCATCAGGCAGATGCTTCCCCACTATGTGATTAATAAGTGGGAGAGTGTAAGAGAAAAGCTGAAGGTGGGAGTAGGTGTTGCGCTTAAACGCTTTAAGAAGGAACAGGATGATTTTGGGGCATTGCCGGACCCAAAAGGCAGATTTTCCAAAAAAAGAGATAAAAGCGGACGTCTTTTGGAAAATATGGGGAAAGGAACCAGGAAGAAGAAGGTGGAGATTATTACGCCTGATGCGTCGGAGAGCTATTTGATGGACTCCTACAGTAAAACAGGTGAATACTGCCAGTTAAATGAAAATCTGACTTACCGGAAAAAAGTGTGATTGGAGTCTTGCGAAAACTTTTTGAAAAAGGTATACTAAAAAAAAACAGTGGGGAGAGGTTATTATGGGTTACGATGCAATACCTTATGATAAAAGAATCAGAGAAAATATCAGAAATTATACCTTATCCAATCTTTATGACATGGAGAGCATTAAAAAGCATCTTGGCGCCCTGGCGGAAATGCTGGAGGTGAATTTCCTTTTGACAGACCGTCATGGAGAGAAAGAAATTGTTGTAGGAGACAGCTTTCTTGGATTTAAACCTGATGTGGTAAATGCGCCGGGACGAAAAGTGCGCATACAGGGACGTACGATTGGACATTTGTATGTAAACCAGTCAGGTAAGAACAGGGATGAACGTCTGGTAAATGAAATGGTAGATGGCACAGTGGCATTTTTGGCAAGGCTGGGAACAGAAGTGTATCTTCACAGGGAGAGCAGTATTTATGTGGAGGAACTGGAAAAGCAGCTGGAGGACAAAAAGCATAAAAGCACCCAGAATGAACGGGAAGATATTCTGACTGGCGTATTTAATAAAATATATTTTGAAGATAAAATGAGAGTTATAGACCGCTCCGAGGTTTTGCCGGTGGCTGTGGTGAACATAAATATTAATGACTGGAAGTTTGTCAATGACCATTTTGGAGATGAGGAAAGTGACAGGCTGATACGGGTAGTGGCGGATATTGTAAAAAAAGAGTCCAAGCCTGATTATATTATTGGCAGAATAGACGGGGATGTATTTGGCATTTTGATTCCAGCGGCAGAGGATGGAGAAGCGGAAGAATATGCGGCGCGGATACAGGAAAGCTGCCTTACATATGAAGATTCCATCCTTGCGCCTTCTGTGGCGGCGGGAGTTGTATGGAAAACAAACATAGAAGAAGCATTGGAAGATAAGCTGTCAGATGCAGAATATGAGATGTTCAATAATAAGTTTGAAATAAAAAATGCCCCAAGCTACCGGGAGCGGCTTGAGAGGGGCATTACGGGTTAATATGGAAAGAGCCTGCAAAAGGCTGGTAAATAAGGATGATGCTTTCTTAAAAAGTGGTGTTTTATGTAGAATATACACTTTTTAAGAAAGCATTTTTGCATGAAAAGGAAGCAGAGAATTAATAATTCTAAACTATTTATTAAATCATGTTTTTGCTCTGAAAGTAAGAAAAGATGAGTAAAAAAAAGAAAAAAGAAGATAATAAAAGAAAATAGGAAATATAAGGATGTAATAGCGTTTGCAAAGGAAAGCATATAAAATTAATATAGGTTTAGCGATTAGCACTCGGTATTAATGAGTGCTAACAAGAAATTAAGCAGACAAATGAACGAAAATAAAGGAGGCAGTTAAAATGAAGTTAGTACCATTAGCGGACAGAGTTGTTTTGAAACAGTTGGTGGCAGAGGAAACTACCAAATCAGGCATCGTGTTGCCAGGGCAGAATAAAGAAAAACCCCAGCAGGCAGAAGTGGTTGCAGTTGGACCAGGCGGTGTGGTAGAAGGCAAGGAAGTTAAGATGGAAGTTAAGGTGGGCGATCAGGTCATCTACTCCAAATATGCGGGAACAGATGTGAAAATTGAAGAAGAAGAGTACATTATCGTAAAACAGAGCGATATTCTGGCAGTGATTCAGTAAACAAATTTTTTGATTGACAAAGAATGCAATTTAAAAACTACAAAGTAAGCAGAATAATAGCAGGAGGCATAAAAAATCATGGCAAAGGAAATTAAATATGGAGCGGAAGCGCGTGCGGCGCTTGAGTCAGGTGTAAACCAGTTAGCAGACACAGTCAGAGTGACCTTAGGACCTAAAGGAAGAAATGTAGTGCTTGATAAGTCATTTGGCGCTCCCCTTATTACAAATGATGGCGTTACCATTGCAAAGGAAATTGAACTGGAAGATGCTTTTGAAAATATGGGCGCACAGCTGGTAAAAGAAGTTGCAACCA
>CAMUHA010000087.1 GCA_947088515.1 uncultured bacterium | reverse complement strand
TATTATTTTTTAAAAGAAAAGGAGATGATTATCATGATTATCAAAAATGCAAGTGTATATACGGAAGAGGGAAGGTTTTTGCCACAAGACATTTTCATAGAGGGAGACTGCTTTGTGGAATGTGCAGACCAGGTAAGCGATAAAACAGAAGTAGACGCTTCCGGGTGTATGGCTATTCCAGGACTTACAGATATCCATTTCCATGGATGTATGGGGTATGATTTTTGCGATGGTACACAGGAAGCGATTGATACCATGGCAGTTTATGAAGCATCTGTAGGTGTTACAACCATTGTTCCGGCAACTATGACATTGGATGAAGATACGCTTTTTACTATCTGTAAGACGGCAAAGGAATACCGGGAGGGAGAGCGAAAAGAAAAAAGAGCAAGGCTTTGTGGCATTAACATGGAGGGACCTTTTGTGGCGCCAAGTAAAAAAGGCGCACAAAACGGAGCATATATAAGGAAGCCTGATATTGCCATGTATGATAAATTAAATGATGCTTCAGGCAATATGGTTAAGCTGATTGCCATTGCGCCTGAAGTGGATGGGGCAATGGAATTTATTGAAAAGAAGCATAAAGAAGTGGTAATTTCATTAGCGCACACAGCAACAGATTATGATACGGCAGTATGTGCTTTTAAAAAGGGCGCAAGTCATGTAACTCACTTATATAATGCCATGAACCCCTATACCCATAGAGCGCCAGGACTGGTAGGAGCGGCTGTTGATATGCCTGAAGCAGAGGTAGAGCTGATTTGCGATGGCGTGCATATTCATCCTGCATCGGTTAGAACTACATTCAGAATGTTTGGGGATGACCGTATTATTTTAATCAGTGACAGTATGATGGCAACAGGGCTGGAAGATGGTGATTATAGCCTTGGGGGACAAGCTGTCAAGGTGGTAGGAAATCTGGCAACGCTTGCTGATGGAACAATTGCTGGTTCAGCAACAAATTTGATGGACTGTATGCGGACAGCGGTTTTAAAAATGGGAATTCCTTTAGAATCAGCTGTAAAATGTGCGGCGGTTAATTCGGCAAAAAGTGTTGGAATTTATGATAAGTATGGAAGCATTACTCCAGGCAAAAGGGCGAATGTTGTTTTGCTTAAAAGAGAGGACCTTGCTTTGCAGCAGGTAATTTTAGAAGGAAATTTATTATAAAAGTTTCTAGTGTATAAAAACAAACGATACCAAAGAGGAATAAGGCATATTTGCCCTGTTCCTCTTCTTTTATGATTTACTTTGAGGAAAAATTAGTGTATATTTATTAAGGTGAGCAGAAGAAATCATTACAGTGGGGAACTGCCATGACATGTAAAGAAGCAGAAAAAATGATTCCTTTATTTCTTGAGGACGATCTTGACACAGATGATTTGAGGGAAGTTTTGGAACATATTGATAATTGTGAAGAGTGCAAAGAGGAGCTGACAATACAGTTTCTTGTGACAGAAGGACTTTCCAGGTTGGAGACAGGTAATGTTTTTGACCTTAAAAATGAACTGCGGCATCGTATACTGGAGGCTGAACATGCTTTAAAGAGAAGAGAAGGCATGCAGTGGTTTTTGTATGCAATGGAAGGTCTTGTAGTGGTTGCCATTATTACCTTGGCAGCGCTGTTAAAAGTTTTGTTATAATACAGAAAGAAGGGGTTATAGATGGGAAAGCTTGTTTTAATAGATGGACATAGTATACTCAACCGGGCGTTTTATGGGGTGCCAGAGTTAAGCAATAGTGAAGGCCTTCACACAAATGCGATTTATGGTTTTCTTAATATTTTATTTAAAATTTTGGAGGATGAAGTGCCAGACTACCTTACAGTAGCTTTTGATGTACATGCGCCAACTTTCCGCCATGAAATATATAAAGAATACAAGGGTACCAGAAAGCCTATGCCAGAGGAACTGCGGGAGCAGGTTCCGGTACTAAAAGAAGTATTGGGCGCAATGGGAATAAAAATCATGGAGCAGGCAGGTCTTGAGGCAGATGATATTCTGGGAACTCTGGCCAAACGTGCAGAGCGGGAAGGCATGGCAGTCTCGCTAGTGTCTGGAGACAGAGATTTACTTCAGGTGGCAACTGATACAATTAAGATACGTATTCCCAAAACTAAAAGCGGAAAAACGGAAATAGAAGATTATTATGCTGCTGATGTAGAGGCAAAATATCATGTGAACCCTATTCAGTTCATAGACCTGAAAGCGCTTATGGGAGATACTGCCGATAATATTCCTGGTGTTCCCAAGGTAGGGGAAAAGACTGCTACAGAGCTTATGTGTCAGTTTGGGACCCTTGATAATATTTATACAAATGTGGAAAGTATCTCTAAAAAGTCCATACGTGAATCCCTGATAAATAATGAAAAACTTGCAAGGCTGTCCAAAACCCTTGCAACTATCAATATAGACAGTCCTATTGATTTTTCTTTTGAGGAGCAAAGGTGAAGGATTTTTTCACAGAAGATGCTTATGTAATTTTCAAAAGACTGGAATTCAAAAACCTGTTGTCCCGGTTTGAAAAAGGGGTATCAAATGATAAAATTACTGCACGCTTTAAGATGATTGAAGAGCTGGCAGAGGCAGAAGCTGTTTTTGAAAGGGCAGGAAATGGGAAGAACGGAGAAATTGGGGTCGCAATTTTGAAAGATGAATCCTCTGATGCCTTGGCAGGCGTTTCCCTTTGTTTTCCGTCAGGAGAGAGTTTCTTTATTTGTTGTGGGGGATTTCTTACAGAAAGGTATTTAAAAGATAAAATTGCCTCCTTGGTAAAACAGGGAAGATTTTCCTGTGGAAATATCAAGAATGCTTATGACTTTCTGGATTGTAATGAGACAGAGAGATTTTTTGATGCGATACTTGCGTCATACTTGTTAAATCCTTTAAAGAATGACTATTCCATAGCGGATATTGCCAATGAGCATCTGGGTCTTATGATACCGGAACCTGCCCAGCGTTTTGGAAAGATGCCGCTTCTTAAAGCTATGAAAGACAGCCCAAAGGAATTTATGGAGTATGCCTGTTTTCTTGCCTATGTGAGCATGGCTTCAGCGCCAGTGCTCAGGGAAAAACTGAAAGAAGCAGGGATGATGGAATTAATGGAAAAAATAGAAATGCCTCTTACCTATGTGCTTTATGACATGGAAAGAGAGGGAATTTTAGTTAAACCAGAAGAGCTGAAAGCCTATGGGGATGCCCTTACAGGAAGGATTGCCGAGCTTGAACAGAAAATATATAAGGAAGCGGGGCGGGAATTTAACATTAATTCTCCTAAACAGTTGGGAGAAATATTGTTTGAAAGACTAGCCATTCCAGGAGGGAAAAAGACAAAAACAGGTTACTCTACTGCGGCAGATGTACTGGAAAAGCTGGCGGCTGAACATATGATTGCAGCAGATGTATTGGAATATCGGGGACTTGCAAAATTAAAGTCTACCTATGCAGAAGGTCTTTCCGTTTTTATTGGCAAGGACAGAAGAATACATTCTACTTTTAATCAGACTATTACGGCAACAGGAAGAATCAGTTCGACAGACCCGAATTTACAAAACATTCCCATGCGCATGGAGCTGGGAAGAAAAATAAGGAAAGTGTTTGTGCCCAGAGAGAACTGTATTTTTATGGATGCAGATTATTCCCAGATAGAATTGCGGATACTTGCCCATATGTCAGAAGATGAACAGCTGATTAATGCTTATAGGATGGATGCAGATATTCATAAAATTACTGCCTCCCAGGTATTTCACATTCCTTTTGATGAAGTGACAGACTTACAACGGCGCAATGCAAAGGCAGTCAATTTCGGCATTGTGTACGGCATTAGTTCCTTTGGATTGAGTCAGGATTTAAGCATTACAAAGAAGGAAGCGGCTGAATATATTGAGAAATATTTTGCGACTTATCCGGGAGTTAAAAATTTTTTGGATAAATCGGTAGCTGATGCAAAGGAAAAGGGATATGTCTCTACATTATTTGGACGTAAAAGGCCAGTGCCGGAATTAAATTCCGGAAACTTTATGCAGCGTTCCTTTGGAGAGCGGGTTGCCATGAACTCTCCTATACAGGGAACTGCAGCGGATGTAATAAAGATTGCTATGATAAGAGTTTACCAAAGGCTGCAGAGGGAAGGATTAAAATCAAAATTGATTTTACAGGTACATGATGAGCTATTGATAGAGACTTTGAAGGAAGAAAGGGAACAGGTAAGAAGAATTCTGGAAGAAGAAATGAGTCATGCGGCAAATCTTTCCGTTCCCTTGGAAATCGACCTTCATGAAGGAAATGACTGGTATGAGGCAAAATAGGTACAGGAAGGGCATATGAAAGTGATTGGAATTACAGGCGGCGTAGGCTCCGGCAAGTCGGCGTTGCTTGCATATATTTCAGAAAAATATAACTGCAGGGTGATTTTGGCGGATGAGATTGCCCATAAGGTAAAGGAACCGGGACAGGAAGCCTATAGTAGGCTGGTTGATCTTCTGTCCACAGATATTTTAAAGGAAGATGGAGCCATACACAGAGGTAGGATGGCAGCAAAAATTTTTGGGTCGGAAAGTGTGCTTGAAAAAGTAAATGAAATTATTCATCCAGCAGTAAAAGATGAGATTTTACGACATATATCCCAATTTAGATGTGAGAAAAAAACAGATTTTCTGTTTATTGAGGCGGCACTTCTTATTGAAGGCGGATATCTGGAAATTGTGGATGAAATGTGGTATATTTTTGCAAGGGAAGATATAAGGCGCAAAAGACTTAAGGAAACAAGGAATTATACGGATGAAAAAATAGATGCCATTATGAAATCCCAGCTTAAGGAAGATGAGTTCAGGAAGAAGTGTAGTACAGTGATTGATAACAGCGAAAGCCTGTCCTTGGCTTTACGGCAAATAGATGAAAAATTGGGGGAATATCTGTGATGGAAGGAAAAAGGTATGCGGGGCCTTTGGTATTCGGTCTTGATATCGGAACAAGAAGTATTGTAGGAACTGTGGGATATAAAAGCGGGAATCAGTTTATTGTTGTTGCCCAGCGGGTTAAAGAGCATGAAACCAGAGCAATGCTGGACGGACAGATACATGATATCCATAAAGTTGGAGAAACCATTTCTTATGTAAAGGTGCAGCTGGAAGCAGCAGTGGGGCGAAGGCTGAATGAAGTGTGTATTGCCGCTGCGGGGCGTGTGCTGCGTACAGTTACGACTCATGTTGAATATCCCTATACAGGGGATGGGGAAATCAGCCAGGAAGATATTTATGGACTTGTTTCCGCAGGTGTGGAAAAAGCGTATGAAGAATTTCTTGAAAAGAAGGCGGAAATGACAGATGGGGAAACAAGGTTTTATTGTGTGGGCCATTCGGTAGTCAGGTATTATCTGAATGGATATCCTATGGGAAATCTGGAAGGGCATAAGGCAAGAACGATTGGGGTGGACTTAATAGCTACTTTTCTGCCAGATGATGTGGTGGATGGCCTGTATAAGTCAGTGGAACTTGCGGGACTGACAGTCAGCAGCCTTACCCTTGAGCCTATTGCAGCTATCCAGCTTGCAATACCAGAACGGTTCCGTATGCTTAACATTGCCTTGCTTGATGTGGGAGCAGGTACCACAGATATTTCCATTACAAATGATGGATGTATTTTAGCCTATGGTATGATACCTATTGCAGGAGACGCTTTTACAGAAGAAATTGCAAGACATTGTCTGGTTGATTTTGCCACAGCTGAAAAAATTAAACAGGAGGCAGGGGAGAAGGAAAATATATCATATACAGATATTTTACTTTTGCCCCAGACTATCAGCGCGCAGGAGGTCAGAGAGGTGACGTCCTGCCTGATTGAGAAGATGGCATCCCAGGCAGCGGATAAGATAAGGGAATTAAATGGGGATAAATCTGTCAGCGCCGTGTTTGTGGTTGGCGGAGGCGGAAAGATGCCAGGATACACAGAGGCGGTTGCGGATAAGCTGGGAATTGCAAGAGAACGTGTGGCTCTGCGGGGCGAAGAGGTTATGCAGCAGATTATTTTTGAAGAAGAAGTAAAAAAAGACAGCCTTTTGGTCACGCCTGTTGGTATATGTTTAAACTTTTATGAACAAAGCAACAATTTTATTTTTGTCAGTTTTAATGACAACAGGGTTAAAATCTATGACAACAGCAGACTGACGGTGGCGGATGCAGCCATGCAGGTACAGTTTCCCAATGACGGTCTGTTTCCCAAAAGAGGAAAAGCGCTTAATTTTACAGTAAACGGAAAACAACGTATGGCAAGAGGGCAAATGGGAGAGGCGGCTGTGATTACCATAAACGGGGAACCGGCTGATATCTATTCGTCCATTCATGCAAACGATATTATTAAGGTGTTGGAATCAACTGCTGGGGAACCGGCACACCTTACGATTGGTGATTTGCCGGAATCCTCTGAGAGTCTTACCGTGTTTGTTAACGATAAAAAAGTAATTGTTCCCAAATTTGCCAGTGTAAATGGAGTCCTGAAATCCAATTATTATGAAATCCAGGAAAAGGATGGAATAGAAATCCTGAATTATTATACAGTAAGCCAGGTCGCAGAATTTATGGATATTATGCCGGACCCCCGTTTCAATGTGTATGTAAATAACAGGCTTGCGGATAAAGATACTCCTGTGTATGAAAACTTTTCTGTACTCTGGACACTGGAGACAATACCATCTCCCATACAGTCACTGGGAGAAAATATGATGGAAGATTGGGAAGAAGCATATCCGAAACAAGAACAGGAGATAGAGAAAGAACATTCAGATTTGAATGACCGCAAAAAGAGAGAGGCCAGACGTGCAGAAGAGGAAAAATCTACACCGGAACCTGTGGAGATACAGGTGATTGTAAACAAGGCGCCAGTGATACTTGGCGGTAAACCTGAGTATATATTTGTGGATGTGTTTGATGCCATTGAGTTTGACCTGTCAAGACCCAGAGGGATGGACATTGTTACCACATTAAATGGAAGGCCTGCCCAATATATGGAACCTATCAGAAATGGTGATGTGATAGAGATCTTCTGGAAATAATTAAAAAATCATAAAGATTGAGGTGCGGGATGAGAATTTGCAGTATCGCCAGTGGAAGCAGCGGGAATTGTATTTATGTTGGGTCAGATGCAACACATCTTTTGGTAGATGTGGGAATCAGTGGAAAGAGAACAGAAGCGGGGCTGAAAGAACTGGATTTGTCCATGAGGGATATTGACGGAATTTTTATTACTCACGAACATGCAGACCATGTTGCCGGACTGGGGGTTCTTGGAAGAAAACATGGCATACCAGTTTATGCTACTAAAGGAACTATTGAGGCAATTAAGAATATGTCTTCCGTGGGTGAGGTTCCGGAGGAATTGTTTTGTCCGGTTTGTGCAGATGAAAAAATTATTATTAAGGATTTGGTATGTAATCCCATGAAAATATCCCATGATGCGGCAGAACCGGTGGCTTACCGGATTTCCCATGGAAAGAAGAAGGTAGGGATAATTACAGATCTTGGAACTTATAATGACTATACGGTGGAATCACTCCGGGGAATGGATGCGCTTTTACTGGAAGCCAATCATGATGTAAATATGCTTCAGGTGGGACCCTATCCATACCATTTAAAACAGCGCATTTTGGGGGATAAAGGTCATTTATCCAATGAAAGGGCAGGACAGCTTTTGTGTGATTTAATACATGAAAAACTGCAGGCGGTAGTTTTGGGGCATTTATCAAAAGAAAATAATTTGCCGGAGCTTGCCTATGAAGCGGTGAGGGTAGAAGTGACTATGGCTCATGCAAGGAAGGAAGAATGCGGGAAATGCAATTCAGATATAAAGGCAGCAGATTTTCCCATGTATGTGGCTTCAAGGAGTGAGCCTTCCCGTGTAATACATATTGCATAATGATACAAAATTAAAAAATATTTTATTAAGTTTTCATCTGATTTTAGGGAGGATATTTATGAATAAAACAATAATTACGGTAGTAGGAAAAGATACGGTAGGGATTATAGCAAAGGTATGTACATATCTTGCAGAAAACAAAATCAATATTCTGGACATTTCCCAGACCATTGTACAAGGATATTTTAATATGATGATGATTGTAGATACCAATGCAATGGAGAAACATTTTGGTGAAATGGCCAAGGAGCTTCATGCTTTAGGTGAAGAGATTGGTGTGGACATTAAATGTCAGAAAGAAGAAATTTTTGACAAAATGCACCGGATATAAGCAGGAGGGTATTACATTGATTAATTTATTTGAAGTAGTTGAAACCAATGATATGATTACCAAGGAAAATTTGGACGTCCGTACAATTACTCTTGGCATCAGCCTTCTTGACTGTATTGATTCAGACCTTGCAAGACTGAATGATAAAATATTTAATAAAATTTTTGAAGCGGCAAAAGACCTTGTAAAGACCGGGGAAGAGATTTCCAGAGAATTTGGCGTTCCTATTGTTAATAAAAGAATTTCAGTAACCCCCATTGCACAAATCGGAGGGGCAGCCTGTAAAACAAAGGAGGACTTTGCATCAATTGCCCAAACCCTCGACAAGGTGGCAAAAAAGGTAGGAGTGAACTTTATTGGAGGATATTCTGCCCTCGTATCCAAGGGAATGACCGTTGCTGATGAGCTATTAATCCGGTCAATTCCTCTTGCATTATCTTCCACTGAGCGTGTGTGCAGTTCTGTCAATTTGGGTTCCACCAGAACAGGTATCAATATGGATGCAGTAAAGCTGATGGGAGAAATTGTGAAAGAGACATCTGAAGAAAGCAAAGACCAGGATTCACTTGGATGTGCCAAACTGGTGGTTTTTTGTAATGCACCAGATGATAATCCCTTTATGGCAGGCGCTTTTCATGGGGTAACGGAGGCAGATAAGGTAATTAATGTAGGCGTAAGCGGTCCGGGAGTGGTAAAAAATGCCTTAAGCCATGTCCGGGGCGAGAATTTTGAGGTACTTTGTGAGACTATAAAGAAAACAGCGTTTAAAGTGACCAGAGTAGGTCAGCTGGTGGCACAGGAAGCCTCCGCCAGGCTGGGAGTTCCTTTTGGCATTGTCGATTTATCTCTTGCGCCTACACCAGCAATTGGTGACAGTGTGGCGGATATTCTATGTGAGATTGGTCTGGAATATGCTGGTGCACCAGGAACAACGGCAGCTCTTGCCCTATTAAACGACCAGGTAAAAAAGGGCGGCGTTATGGCTTCTTCCTATGTGGGGGGACTTAGCGGTGCATTTATTCCGGTGAGCGAGGACCAGGGGATGATTGATGCGGTGGAAGCGGGAGCGCTTACACTGGAAAAACTGGAGGCAATGACATGTGTGTGTTCCGTAGGGCTTGACATGATTGCAATACCGGGAGATACGAAGGCATCCACAATTTCCGGAATAATAGCAGACGAAATGGCGATAGGTATGGTGAACCAGAAAACGACAGCAGTACGTATTATTCCGGTAGCAGGTAAAGGGGTGGGAGAGAGCGTAGAATTTGGCGGACTTTTGGGACGTGCCCCTATTATGCCTGTAAATTCTTTTTCCTGTGAAGCGTTTGTAAACCGGGGAGGCAGGATTCCAGCGCCGATACATAGTTTTAAAAACTAAAATATAAATACATTTTAGGAAAAAATTAAGATTATCCACATTGTTTCCCTTTTTATTGTATGCTATAGTTTGTAGTGTTAAAGCAAACTTAGAAATTACGAGGTATATTATGAAAAAGAAAAAGAAAATGATACTGATGATGGTTCTTCTGGGAGCTGTGCTGATGGCGCTTTCAGGCTGCGGCAAAAAGGAGCCACAGGAAGAGGGAGATACAAAAGAATTTGTGTTTGTTCCAGAATATCATGAAATGGATTTGAAATGTGATTACATATATGCGGCAACGGCGGCAGGGGATAATATATTTATCAATGCGGTAGCATGGGACGAAGACAACGAAAACAGCCAGGAAATTCTGTATAAGTATAATATGCTTGAAAATAAGTCAGAGCAGGTACCCGTGGAACTTGACGAGAACAGTAGTGTTTCAGGCATGGCAATGGGGGCGGATGGCAATCTTTTGATGGCGGTCAGCAGATATGTGTATGAAACCAATGAAGCTGGGGACGTAATATCAGATAGTTCTTCCATAGAGCTTTGGGAGGTTTCTGCTAAGGACGGGGCTGTGGTAAATACAAGAGATATCACAGAACTTATGGGAAATTCAGAATATGCACGTGTACAATATTTTTGTGTGGATAAGGACGGTAATCTCTATTTTAGTGATGGTGACAGCAACATTTATGTGACAGATAAGGAACTGAATAAGCTTTTTGACATTAAAGTAGATAACTGGATTAACAGTATGGTAACTTCCAAAGAAGGGGAAGTATATGCGTCTTCTTATGGAGAGACAGGTTTGGAGCTTAAGAAGATAGACCTTACAGCAAAAAAACTGGGAGATGCAGTGGAAGGCTTAGGAAGCGGATACGGAAGCCGTCAATATTATACTGGAAACAGTAAAAGCCTTTTGGTTGGCAATTCAGACCAAGTTTCCCTGTTTGATATGGAATCAGGAACTCTGGAGAACCTTTATAAATGGTTGGATGTTGATATAAACAGTGAAGATATTAATTATATGGGCGAGCTTTCTGATGGGCGGATATGGGCTCTTACCAGAAATTATAGCAACTCTTCGGAGACACAAGAAAGCAATAACTATGAACTTGTAACCTTGAGCAGGAAGGATGCCAGTGAGGTACCAGAGAAAAAAGAGATAGTTTATGGTGCGCTGTGGATTGACAGTGGGGTTAAAAAGAATATTATTAATTTTAACAAAACGAATGCAGAGTATCGTGTGACTGTCAGAGAATATGGTACAGATGATTATCAGACGGGACTCTCCCAGCTTAATGCAGATTTAACAACAGGAAATTGTCCGGATATTATTGACTTATCTGCTTTGGACATTAGCCAATATGCAAGTAAAGGTGTATTGGAGGATTTATATCCTTATATGGAAAAAAGTGGTATAAGCAAGGGCGATTATCTTGAAAATATTTTAAAGGCTTATGAAGTTGACGGAAAATTATATGGTCTTATTTCGCAATTTACCATTAGCTCTACTTTGGCTAAGTCATCGCTGACTGGTGATATTACTGGATGGACCCTAACAGAAATGCTGGACTTTGTGGAGGATAAGAACCCGGAAAACGTATTCCAGTATGGAAACAGAAGCAGTATATTCTATTATTGTATTTATAATAATATAGATGAATTTATCAACTGGGAAACTGGAGAATGTTTCTTTAATGATGAAGGCTTTATCAGAACCCTTGAATTTGCTGCAAAATTTCCGGAGGAAGTTGATTATAATGGGGAAAGCGAAGGCATGTATTCCATGCTGCAGTCGGATAAAATACTTCTGATGCAAAATAGTATTTCCTCTGTTCAGGAATTTCAGATGCTTACAGGATTGTTTGGGGAAAAAGTGGCTTTTGTAGGCTATCCTAACAGTGAAAGAAAAGGAAATTTGGTTCAGCCAAACGGCGGATGTTTAGGACTTTCTTCAAAATCGGAAAATAAAGACGGCGCCTGGGAGTTTATGAAAACCATGATTTCAGAGGAATATCAGAACACCCTGGTTAGAGAACATGGCAACTGGGGATTTCCTATAAGGAAGGCAACTCTTGAGAAACAATTTGAAAAGGATATGACACCAGAATATTATGAGGATGAAAATGGAGAGAAGGTAGAACAGTCAAAGACAACTTGGGGATGGGATGATTTTGAGATGGAAATTATGGCAGCTACCCAGGAAGAGATTGATGCAGTGAAAGCGCTAATTGCAACAGCTGAAAAAACTTACAGCAATGGTAATGATGAACAGTTAACCAATATTATTACGGAAGAGTCAGAACCTTTCTTTAAGGGACAGAAGACAGCAGCGGATACAGCGGCAATTATCCAGAACAGGATTCAGATTTATGTGAATGAGAACAGATAAAAGGAGATAAAGATGTATTTTCCTGGAAAAAAGGGGAAAAGAGACAGCCTGAAGCTAAAACCATTAAAGATTGAAAAAAAATCAGGCAGTGGCATGCAAAAGTCGCATAAGGGGAAACTGATATCCACAGGGTATCTGTTTCCCAGCGCCTTGGGCGTACTACTGTTTTTCGTGCTTCCTTTTATGATTGTTATTTATTATTCTGTTGTCGATAATCCAATCAGCCATCAGTTTGTATTTTTTGAGAATTTTGTAATGGTATTTCAAAATTCGGCATTTCAGCAGGCGGCCAAAAATACAATGACATTTTCTGCTGTTGCAGTTCCACTTGCGGTGGTGTTGTCCCTGCTTCTTGCAATGATGCTGGAAAGTAATATTCCTTATAAGAGCCAGTTTCGTACTTTTTTCTTAAGTCCGATGATGGTTCCCATTGCATCTGTAGTGTTAATCTGGCAGGTGCTGTTTCATTACAATGGTATGATGAATGAAGTTCTTGGTTTTTTTCATCTGGATAAGGTGGATTGGCTGAATTCCTCTTATGCGCAGGTCGTAATTGTGATTCTTTTCCTGTGGAAAAACCTTGGTTATAATATGATTTTATTTATGTCTGCCTTGAGCAGTATTCCTAAGGATATATTGGAAGTAGCAGTATTAGAGAGCGCTACGCCTTTTCAGATTTTTCTGCATATTAAAATAAGATATATGTCCTCAACAATTCTGTTTGTGACAATTATGTCCTTAATAAATTCTTTTAAGGTTTTCAGGGAAATCTATCTGTTAAAAGGGGATTATCCTTATGATACAATGTATATGCTGCAGCATTTCATGAATAATACTTTTAGCAGGCTGGATTATCAGAAAATGTCGGCTGCGGCAATTATGATGGCGATTGTGATGGTAATTATCATAGGCATTTTGTTCCTGACAGAGAACTATTTTGGAAAGGATGTGGAAGGATGATAATACACCTTGACAAAAAAGAGAACGATAAAAATGCAGATTTGGAAAAATGGAGTAAAAGTGTTAAAAGAAAGAAAAAGATAAAGCATGTACGGGAACTTGTCAGACTTT
>CAMUHA010000086.1 GCA_947088515.1 uncultured bacterium | reverse complement strand
GGACAGGGAATAAAAAATAATGCTGACCGCCATACAGGAGAGCAAATTGGATGCAATATCCAGCGTATCCGGCTGATGAAAAATTACCATCATTACAGGTTTTGCCAGAACCCCAAGTCCTACCGCTGAGGGAATGGAAATCAGCATAGTGACCTGGATGGATTTTGCCACCTTACCCTTTACCCCTTCTAAGTTTCCCTGGATAAAATCGCTGGAGATTCCCGGTATCAGAGCTGCAGCCATAGCGGAGGAAATTGCAATGGGAATATTGGAAATTTTAGTTCCTTTTGCCACAGTGCTCAAGTCCACAGAAACCACTGCCTCTTCCAGCTTTTTTACTCCCATCATGATTTGCTGGTAAATGGTGTTGTCCATAAAATTATTAATATTATATATGCCAGTACTTATAATAAACGGAGTGACCACCATCAGTATCATTTTAAATATATCCCCATAAGATTCATCATTATGGGCGGTGTCATGTTCTATTCTTTTCCGTAACATCTTACGGTTAAGGGCATATACACCAATCATAAATAAAAGTCCTGCCAAAACCCCTGCTCCGGTACCAATCGTTCCTCCCGCCGCTCCATAAGAAGCTCTGACAGAAGGGTCCTTATCCGCAGCAATCTGCACCATTACATAGGCCATACCAATACTGACCCCTGCATTTACCAGCTGTTCTAAAATCTGGGACACAGAAGTCTGTGCCATAGTCTTATGTGCCTGGAAATATCCTCTTAGCACTCCAAGTATCCCACTAAAAAAAATTGTGGGAGCCAGTATCTTAAGGGGGAGAACCGCACTGTCCATCTTAACTAATAATCCTGCCCCAAAAAACACAAATAAGCTGGCAATACTACCGACTACCAGCACATAAATAAATGCACAACAGAAAATTCTGTGCGCATTCCTGTATTCTTTTGTAGCCAGCCTCTGGGCAATCACTTTTGAAACTGCTGAAGGAATGCTGTAAGAGGAAATTAGAAGCACAATACTATAAGCATAATAAGCGCTGTTGTAATACCCATTTCCCTCATCGCCAATAATGGCAACCAGCGGCGTATTGTACAAAAGTCCAATAATGCGGACGATGATTCCGGCCGAAGCCAGAATCCCCGCCTGCAAAATAAAACTGTCTTTTTTTTTCTTTTTTGGCATAGCTGTTACGCTCCAAAATTTCTATCCGATTAGCCAGTCATACATCTCCTGATATTTAGCTGCGGAAACATTCCAGGAAAAGTCAGCGGCCATTGCACGGTCCACAATTTTATTCCACTCCCGCTTCTTATCATAATAGATACGCTCCGCATAACGGATGGAACCCAGCATTTCATGGGCATTGTAATTCACAAAGGAAAATCCTGTGCCAGTATTCTCATACTCATTGTATGGCTCTACCGTATCTTTTAATCCCCCTGTCTCCCTCACAATAGGCACTGTACCATAACGGAGACTCATCAGCTGGCTTAACCCACAGGGTTCAAACAAAGAAGGCATCAGGAAGGCGTCACAGGAAGCATAAATCTTGTGTGAGAGCGCCTCTGAATAATAAATATGGGCGGAAACCTTGTTGTTGTATTTCCAGTCAAAGTGTCGGAACATATTCTCATAGCGTTCTTCCCCTGTACCCAATACAACAATCTGTATATTGTCCTGACAAAGCTCATCCATAACATAGGCAATCAGGTCAAAGCCCTTCTGGTCTGTCAGTCTGGATACAATACCAATCATAAATTTCCGCTCATCCTGTTCCAGCCCTAATTCTGCCTGCAATGCACGTTTGTTTTTCACTTTTTCCTTACGGAAGTTTACTGCATTGTATTTATACTCAATGTATTTATCTGTCTCCGGATTGAACTCTTCGTAGTCGATACCATTTACAATGCCGCGCAGGGAGTTGCTTCTTGCACGCATCAGACCGTCTAACTGTTCCCCGTAAAACTGCGTCTTAATCTCATCCGCATAAGTGCTGCTCACTGTGGTAATGGCATCTGCATATACCAAGCCTCCCTTTAACAGATTGGCGTCTTTAAACAGCTCCAGCTTATCCGGTGTAAAGTAATAGGCAGGAAGACCGGTAATATCCTGCACCTCTTTGATGCTCCACTTGCCCTGGAACTTCAGGTTGTGGATAGTCATAACAGATTTAATGCCACGATAAAAATCATTTCCCTGGAAACGCTCTTTTAAATATACCGGAATTAAGCCTGTCTGCCAGTCATGACAATGGATTAAATCCGGCCGGAAATCAATCACCGGCAGGATAGATAATGCCGCCTTGGAAAAGAAGGCATACTTTTCTATTTCAAACAGCGCATTATCACTATAAGGCTTAAAGCCGCTAAAATACATCTCATTATCAATAAAATAATACTTAACCCCATCTGCCTCTGCATACATAATGCCGACATATTCATTTTTCCAGTGAAAGTCCATATAAAAATGAGTCACATAGCTCATCGTATCTTTCATCTGCTGGGTCATGCAGGTATATTTGGGAAGAATCACTCTCACATCAAAGTATCTCTTATCAATACATTTAGGAAGAGAACCTACCACATCTGCCAGTCCCCCCGTTTTTATGAACGGAACACCTTCTGATGCGACAAAAAGAATATTTTTCATTACTTACCCTCCAACAAGTTATTGTTAATGCCTATTATACAACATTCATCCATCCAATAAAAGCTAAATTTACAAAAATACATGGGGAAAAACACGTGGGAAGGTTCCAAAGAAGATTTATTCCTTTTTATCTGTACTGAAGTCTGATTTTATCTGCAATAAGGGCAATAAACTCAGAGTTTGTAGGTTTTCCTTTTCCTGTATTTATAGTATATCCAAACATGGCATCCAGGGTTTCCATTCTGCCTCTGTTCCATGCCACCTCAATCGCATGCCGAATCGCCCGTTCTACCCGGCTTGCCGTTGTCTGGTTTTTACGCGCAATTGTGGGATACAGAACTTTCGTGATGGAGCCAAGCATATCCGGTTCTTCCACTGACATCATGATTGCTTCCCTTAAGTACTGGTATCCTTTGATATGGGCGGGAACGCCAATCTCATGAATCATATCCGTGACATCTCTTTCCAGATTACGCCCCGGCTTTTTCACCGTTTCTATCCTGTCTTCATCTTTCAAAACAGAGTGGCTTCCGGAAGGCACCGTAATCATTATCTGGAATTCTCTGTCCATATGTATCAGTTCTCCCAGAATCTTATATACTTTTTCCGGGTCTTTTATTGCCGTCAAGTTTAGCTGCTCCATCATATTCCCTCCATTTTTCACAAATATTGCTATGAATCTATTATAAAGAACATGATACGTCACTTCAACTGTCATTCATCGCGCGATTTTTATCCGGCAAAAGTATCTTTTTGTAGAATTTTACAGAAAACTCATTTTAATCTCCCATTTTCCCCCTTCAGCTCTCACCTTTGCCATACTTCCAGTCACCACAGGTGCCATGGGAGGCAAATGTCCAAGGTCCACATCCATAATTACAGGAACCTTATGTTTAAATACCGTTGGGAGCGCTGCCTTATACTGGTCCAGTCCCATCATCTCCTGCCCATGGCAGAGAGGACGTCCAATCAAAAATCCCTTTGCATATTGGAACCAGCCTGCCTGTTCCATCTGCCACATCGCTCTTCTTATGGCAAACACATTTAAATCGCAGGATTCCAGAAACCAGATAAAACCGTCTTCTTTATATTTTTCTGTAAACTCCCTTACCTTGTCAAACCTTGTCCCTAAAAGATTTACCAGACAATCCATACATCCTCCCAGAAGACGCCCTTCCATTAAAGCAGCGCTTCCCTCCTCCATACTACAACTGCCTGGCAAATAAACCTTTGGCGCTGACTTTTCTGTGCACTGGTAGGGCGCTAAAGGATGGGCTTCATCTTTTATTCCTTCTTTCTCCCATTTTTCATAACCCTCCATTACCATCTTGTTTCCATTTAGCAGCTCCATGGCATCATTCAGTGAGCTGTGCCATGGCTCCATTCCAAAAGCCGATGCACAAGGCCCATAAACAGACGCCGTATCGCAAAGGGTTGTGAGAAGGAATGTCATATTGGTATTGTCGGAATACCCCATATACCATTTGGGTTCTGCCTCTTTTATTGCATCAAAGTCCACATATTCAAGTATTTCGCACATAAGCTCTCCGCCGCCGCAGGAAATCAGGCAATTATTTTTCCGGCTTATATAATATTCTGTAAGCTCTCTGCCGCAATCCTCTGGAAGGGAGCTGATTCCCACGCCATTTCCCGCATAACAATTTGGCCCCAGGTCGATTCCGTACCCAAGGGCCTTCCATTTTAAAAGAGCATTGTCAAAGGCTGTCCGATAAGGTTCTATATTGCATCCAAAGGAAGGGGCAACAAAACCAATGGTGTCCTTTTCTTTTAAAAAAACCGGATATTTCATTTATCTTCTCCTTCTTTCTCCATCCGCACGTTTTCCAGAACATGTATAACAAGACCGGCAAAGCTAATATTTCTTTCTGTTTTTTAATTCTTCATACAAAGCTACATAGTTGTCATAGCGTACCTGACTGATTTTTCCTTCCGCCAAAGCCTCTTTTACCCCGCAGGATGGCTCGCAAACATGCACGCAGCCTCCAAAACGGCACCTTTTTGTAAACCCTGCAAATTCCGGATAAAAGTCTTTCAGACTCTCCTTATCCATATCCCCAAGACTTAGGGCTGTAAATCCCGGCGTATCCATAATAAAGGTATCCTCCGAGAGCGCAAAAAGCTGGGCGTGTCTTGTGGTGTGCTTTCCCCTAAGGGTTTTTTTACTGATTTCTCCGATTTCCATATTGGCCTCAGGATATAAAGTGTTGATAATGGTTGACTTACCCACACCGCTTGGGCCTGCCACCACTGTGGTCTTTCCTTCCAGGCATCCTCTGATTTCCTCTATTCCCTGCCCCTTTTCGCCGCTGGCAAAAAGTACAGGATATCCGCTCCTGCCATAAAACGCTTCCAGCTCTTTTGTTTTTTTATTATCTGCCAGGTCCTTTTTATTAAAGCAGATCACTACAGGAAGCTTCTGCTGCTCCATACAAATAAGGAAACGGTCCAGCAGATTAAAATTAGGCTCCGGCTTTGTTATGGCAAAAATAACAAGCGCCTGGTCCACATTCGCTGAGGCTGGCCGGATTAGCACATTGCGTCTTGGGAGAATGCGGTTAATATTGCCCAGCAGAAGTTCCTTATCCACAAGCTCAATCTCCACATCATCTCCCACAAGAGGTTTTATATTATCTTTTCTGAAAATCCCCTTTGCCTTGCACTCTGTCAGACCAGCCTTTGTATGCACATAATAAAAACCTGCAATTCCCTTAATAATCTTTCCCTGCATGATTCTTTCATTCTCCGGCAAACCTTATTCTGCTGTAAACTGCACTGGTCTTCTAAATTCTTTGTTTTGTGAGGTTCCGTCAATTGTTGAAACGCTTCCATCCTCATTGGTTACAGTGGTAGTTTCTGTGGTATTTACATACTGGAAAATAATATATCCTGTATTGACCTTTATTCCTGTAATATTCTGCTGCTGAATCGGAAAAGAGCTTGCCTGAGTGCTTAAAAGCTGGGTTCCGTCATCAGCCATCACAGTTACCGTAACAAGCGTCCCCGCCTTATAAGAGGGGTCTTCCTCCGGGGTCGGCGCTACAATACTGTCCGTAAATTTGTAAGTTGCCTGGGCAGGTCCCAGACTGATATTGATATCCACCACTGTTCCCGGCTCCACATAAGCATCTACCGAATAACTCTGATAGCAGACCAATCCTGTCAGCGCTGCATTTTCATGATTCACCTCTGAAACAGTTCCCAGCTGCAGTCCCGATTCAATCAAAACTGCCATTGCTTCCTCTTCATCTCTGCCAATCAGTTCCGGAACCTTTACTTTGGTTTCCTCCGGTCCCAGACTGACTCTGACCGTCACTGATGTTCCCTCCGGAACCTTAGTGCCTGCTTCCGGCGACTGGGTAATAATGCTTCCGGCCTTGATATAGGCATCATGTCCTTCTGTCCGGTTAACAACAAAATTTCTCTTTCCCAGCTCTGTCATGGCTTCCGCCTCTGACAGTCCCACCACCTTAGGAACCTCCACGCCTTCAGAACCAGCGCTTACAGTAAGCACAACATTCGAGCCTTCATCTACTTTTACTCCCGGTTCCACACTAGCGCGCATTACAATCCCCTGGGCGTACTCTGTGCTCTCTTCATATTCAATCTCCGGTGTCAAACCAAGATTTAAAAGGGTAACTTTAACCTCATCCACATTTTTTCCTGTCACAGCTGCCATTTCCACCTGTGCCTTTGGTTCCCCCTCTTCTTCCTGCTCCTTCTCTTCTTCTTTCTCCTGTCCTTCTTCTGTTTTCTTCCCAAAAAGGTTGGTGTCTATAACGCCAAAGGCTCTTGCCACCAAAAAAAGCACCACACAGCCAATAAGAATGGCCGCCACAACTGCCAGAATTGTAGTCAGTCGCTCCATTTTAGGGTCATAGTCATCATCTTCGTCCTCGTCCTCATCTTCTTCCTCGTCGTCTTCTTCCTCGTCCTCCTCGTCTTCCTCATCATCTTCTTCATAATATACATATTCCGTCTCTTCGGAATCTTCGTCCTCTTCCCCGTCCCCCTCGTCTTCTTCCTCTTCTTCTTCCACTTCAACGACTTGCTTACGCTTTGCATTTCTGATAACATCTGCCTCTTTGCGCAGGTGCATGGCCTCTTCCATACTGCCTCTGCTTCTGGAACGCTTTTTGATTCTTTCCATATCACTGTCGCTGATCGTTTTGGTAGACCCATCCTCGTCCGGGTCAATCACCTTTACAAAGTCCTCGTCCGGTGTCATCAGGGAACGTTTTAAATCCACAATCAGTTCGCCCATAGACTGGTATCTCCTGTCCGGGCTTTTCTGGCAGCACTTAAACACAATCTGCTCCACACTGATAGGAATTTCAGAAACATATTCTCTGGGCGAAGGCATTTCTTCCTGAATATGCTTGATGGCTATCGCCACTGTAGTTTCCCCGTTAAAGGGGACTCTGCCGGTAAGCATTTCAAACATAGTAACTCCCAGAGAATAAATATCACTCTTTTCATCAGAAAAGCCACCCCTTGCCTGCTCCGGCGAAGTATAATGCACAGAGCCCATTACATTGGAAGTAATGGTATTGCTGGTAGCAGCCTTGGCAATTCCAAAGTCGGTAACTTTTACCTTTCCTTCTTTGGAAATTATAATGTTCTGCGGCTTGATATCTCTGTGGATAATATGATTATTATGGGCCGCTTCGATTCCCATGCTGACCTGGATGGCAATGCTGACCGCTTCTTTGACAGAAAGCCGTGCTTTCTTTTCGATATATTTTTTCAGGGTAATTCCCTCTACCAGTTCCATAACAATGTAGTAGATTCCGTTTTCTTCCCCTACGTCATATACATTTACTATATTGGGATGCATAAGCCCTGCCGCTGCCTGGGCTTCAATCCTGAATTTAGATACAAAATTGGCATTTTCGCTAAACTCCTGTTTTAAAACCTTTACTGCCACAAGGCGGTTTAGCTTATGGTCCTTTGCTTTATAGACATCAGACATTCCGCCTGTGCCGATTTTTTCAAGTATTTCGTATCTTTCTCCGATTATCAATCCTATTTTAACCATATCTACCTCTTACATCATCATTCTTTGGCGAATAAATCTATCAATATAACCGCAATATTATCTTTCCCGCCGTTATTATTCGCTGCTTCAACAAGTTTTTCAGCTTTCTCTTCAATTGATATCCGTTCCCTTAAAATATTTCCTATTTCTTCATCCTCCAGCATATTCGTCAGTCCGTCAGAACATATAAGTACAATATCACCGCTTTTTAATTCCTCATGGAAAAAGTCAATTTCCACTGTGTCCATGGCGCCTACTGCCCTGGTGATGATATTTTTATCCGGGTGGTTTCTCGCCGCTCTCCGGTCAATGCCTCCCATCCGTATCATCTCCTCCACCAGAGAATGATCCCGTGTAATCTGTCTGATTTCATCGTTAATTATATAAAGCCTGCTGTCCCCTACATTGGCAACCTGCAGGTAATGCCCAAGACAGGTAGCCGCAACCACTGTGGTGCCCATTCCATAAAGATTATGGTCCTCCCGCGCCTTACGTCTTATCTGGTCATTGGCTATCCTGATTGCTTTTCCCAATATCCTGACAGGATTTTTTTCAAAACATCCCCGGATTTCCCTGACCATAGTCTCCACCGTACATTTGGACGCATAATCTCCCGCATTATGCCCCCCCATGCCATCTGCTACAATAAAAAGATTGGGAAGATTTCCGACAGTTCCTTCCGAAACGTATACAAAATCCTGATTCAATTTTCTTTTTTTACCTATATCCGTTAAAGAAAAGGACCGTAACACGTTCTTACCTCCCAATTTCCTTCTAAAAAACAAAGAGTCATCTTCCTCTGTCCGCCACGCAGGATATGTGCAGCAACATTGCTGATTTCCTTATCCTTCCTGCGCATAAAACAATTATCACAGCCTAAAAGCTGTTATTGTATTTTGTGGTAAAAGTACCAAAATATACTATCGCTGTAACCTCCTGCACATTTTATCACATAAAAATGAAAAGGACAAGCTATTGTGTTTTTTATAAATTGCCTTTGATTTGTCCAATATCCATTATCTTTGGAATACGTCTATTCATTTGATTTGTATATTATACCCGTATATTCCCGGAAAAGACACCAAATGGCATAAATTATATTTCTTTTTTGCATACCATTTGGGCTTTATACCGCAATACGGACCCATACTGTAAATATTCATGGGGTAACTTATAGAGAATAAGTACTGATGATTGAAGATGATTATATGATACAGGCCCGGCCCCAAACCTTTTTATCCGGAAATGAATATGAAAATTTTGCCCGCCAAAAAATGTTGTGTTTCTATCTGTCAGAATACCTGTGCCTAAGCTGTCCGCAGGCTCCGTCAATATCACGTCCCATTTCCCTCCGGACAGTAACGTTTACTCCATGGTCTTCCAAAATCTTCTTAAAAGCTGTCAGCGTCTTTGTATCTGACTGGACAAAGCTGCGCTCATTAACAGGATTGACAGGTATCAGATTTACATGACAATTTTGTTTTTTGGCAAGCTTTGCCAAGAGTCTGGCGTCTTCCCCGCTGTCATTGACATCCTTGATTAAGGAATATTCAAAGGTAATCCGTCTTTTGGTTTGTCCAAAATAATAGGCGCATGCTTCCATCACTTCTGATATGGAATACTTCTTTGCAACCGGCATTATTTCCCTCCGCTTTGTATCCTCCGGCGCATGAAGGGACAGCGCTAATGTAATCTGCAGTTTTTCGTCTGCCAGACGCCGTATTTCCGGCGCCAGTCCACAGGTGGATACCGTAATATTGCGCTGGCTGATATGTAATCCATTTTCATCTGTCAAAAGGGTAATAAACCTTAAAAGATTATCATAATTATCCAGCGGCTCCCCCATTCCCATTACCACCACATTAGAAACCCGCTCTCCGGTATGCAGCGTAATGGCATAAACCTGGTCCAGCATTTCCGATGGGGTAAGAGAGCGTTCCAGCCCCCCTATGGCGGAGGCGCAAAAAGCGCATCCCATACGGCATCCCGCCTGTGAAGAAATACATACACTGTTTCCATGCTTATATTTCATCCACACACTTTCTATCCTTTTACCATCTGAGAGTTCAAACAGGTATTTACGGGTGCCGTCCAATGCCGACTCTTGTATTCTCAACAATTTTAATGCTGTAAATCCATATTCTCTTGTGCATTTTTCTCTAAGGGAAAGGGATAAATCCGTCATATCCCCAAAACTCCGGGCAAGCTTTACGTGCATCCACTGATACATCTGCCCGGCCCTGAAAGGCCGCTCCAAAAGCCGTTCCATTTCATTTTTTAATTCATCTAAAGTTAATGATTTAATATCCTGCATATTTCTTCCTTCAAGTAATCTACAAACAATAATTACACACGTTCCAGTCTTGCCAAAAAGAATCCGTCTGTTTCATGTATTCCCGGAAATAACTGCAGCATCCCCTCCGCGCCCTCTTCCATCAACGCTTTGGGAAGATAAGGCGAGAGACTTTTCTTTTCAAAAGGATGGGCGCTTGTAAACCATTCCACCATCTTTTCATTTTCACCCGGATTTACAGTACAGGTGCTGTAAATCAATATACCGCCTGGCTTTACATACTGCCACACCACATCCAGAATCCGCCTTTGCATTTCTTCCAGCTGACAGATAACCTCCTGATTTATCCTGTACTTAATATCCCTTTTCTTTCCGACCACGCCAAGACCTGAACAGGGCAGGTCTGCAATCACTACATCTGCCTGTTCCACCAGTTTTTCATCCAGACAGCAGGCGTCAAAAACCTGTATCTCAAGATTCTTGTATCCCATTCTTTCTATATTGTCATTCATCAAAAGCGCTTTGCGTTCTGAAATGTCTCTGGCTATGACCCTTCCCCTGCCTGTCAGCTTCTCCGCTATGTGCATGGCTTTCCCCCCAGGGAAGGCGCACACATCCAGCACAAGAAGCTCCTCCATCTGGCCATCCAATTGGCTTCCCACTTTATCACTCTTAAGTCCTGCTGCCTCACCCACCAGCATACTGCTTACATCCTGTACGGCAAACATTCCATTTGCATAACCGGGAAGATTCCAGACCCCCTCTGTGTTTTGCAGCTGGAAGGCATATGGCAGATATGGATGCTCCTTTGCCTCTATTCCCTTATCTTTAAGCGCAATGAGCCAGTCTTCTTTTTCCTTTTTGCCGGCCCCTTCCCTGATGCGCACCGTTACCGGCCTTTCCTTTAACAGCCCTTCCAGCATACAAATGGTCTTTTCTCTTCCATAGGCTAAAAACCATTTATCCACCAACCATTGAGGCATAGAATATTTAACGGAAAAGTAATACCCTTCTTCTTTTTCCTTATCCGGGTAAACAATCTGCTCTTTTTTTCTTGCAATGCTGCGCAAAACCCCGTTTACAAATCCGGACAATCCCCCAAAGCCTCTTTTTCCCGCAAGCTTCACCGCCTCGTTGCAGACAGCTCTGTCAGGAATGCTGTCCATAAACATGAGCTGGTAAACACTCATACGTAAAAGATTTTTGATAAACGGCTTCATTTTAGAGACAGGCGTCTTTGAAAACTGGCCCAGAATGTAGTCAATTTCTATCAGCCGCTCCAGGGTTCCCTCCACCATCCGCTTAATAAATGCCTTTTCCCTGCCGTCTTTATAGTTATATTTATCTAATAATTCCCGGATGACCAGATGGCTGTAAGAACCCCGTTCCAAAATTTCCATCAGAGCGTCCAGCGCCAGTTCTCTTGTATTTTCCAAAATAAATTTCCTTCCTGCATAGCGGATACATTTCATTATTAACGCTCTATAATAAGAACCTAATCATCCCTTCGTCTGTTTCCCACAAGTATAACCAGCCTCAAAAGCTGCAAAACAGATGATGCCGCCGCAGCCACATAAGTAAGCGCTGCCGCCCCCAGCACCCGTTTACAGTCATCCACTTCATCCCCTGTCATAATTCCATAGTTTCCAAGCATTTTTAACGCCCGGCCCGAAGCATTAAATTCCACAGGCAAAGTCACCACCTGGAACAGCACCGCAAAGGAAAACACCCAGATGCCAATCTGAGCAAGAGAAAAATAACCGCCTCCAGGCAATTGGAAATCAAGCCCCATAATAATTCCCAGAATAACCAGAGGAAGTCCCAGCTTCGCGCCAATATTGGCCGCAGGCACCAGTTTGGAGCGGATAGAAAGAGGCGCATACCCTTCCTTATGCTGCAGGGCATGTCCGCATTCATGGGCCGCCACTCCAATCGCCGCCACGGAACGGGAACCATAGACAGAATCCGAAAGCCGCAGTACCTTGTGCACAGGGTCGTAATGGTCTGTCAGATTCCCTGCAATATGCTGGATTTGCACATCCCGTATTCCTGACATCTGCAAAATCCTCTGGGCTGCTTCCGCTCCTGTAAAACCACTTCTTGCCCGCACCTTTGCGTATTTCGCGTAGGTACTGTTTACCCTTGCGCTTGCAAGCATACATAAAACCGCACCAACCAAAACTAAAATATAAGTAGGGTCAAAATAATATCCAAACATAATATCCTTCCATTTCGCCAAAAAATTTTCTTTGAACAGTTACTCTTTCTCTCCCAGAATCATCCCTGGTTTTACCTCATAACCTAGCAGAAAATCTTTAACAGCCATCCGTCTTTTTCCTTCCAGCTGCAAGGAGCGGATGCGCAGAAGACCATTTCCTGTCATCACATCAAAGCTGTCTTTTAACACTAAGGCCACCTGACCAGGCTGAAAGTCTCTTTTGTTTAATCCTCCGGTCATCTCTTTCCCTGACAGATTGTCCGCCACCTCCGATTCCCAGATTTTCAGGGTTTTTCCATGATAAAAAGTATACGCGCTGGGCCAGGCATTTAAACCCCGCACCAGCCTCTCAATTGATACAGCGTCCCTTTTCCAGTCAATCTTTCCCATATCCTTGGTAAGCTTTCCATAATAGGAAGAGCGCGCCTCATCCTGTTTTTCCGGGAGCAGCTCCCCTTGTTCTATTTTGGGCAGAGCCTCCACCAAAAGCTCCGCTCCCACCACCGTCAGTTTATCATGAAGACTTTCCCCTGTCTCCTTTTCTTCTATGGGAATACACCTTTTTAAAAGCATATCCCCTGTATCTAACCCTTTTGCCATCTGCATAATGGTTACGCCTGTTTCCGTCTCCCCGTTAATAATCGCCTGCTGGATAGGCGCCGCCCCACGGTAGGCGGGGAGCAGGGAGGCATGGATATTAATACATCCAAACCTTGGCATATTTAAAATCTCTTCTGTGAGAAGCTGACCAAACGCAGCAATTACAAAAATATCCGCCTGATATCCGGAAAGTATGTTTACCGCTTCCGCTTCTCTTACTTTCACTGGCTGCAGCACAGGAATGCCATATTTCAGGGCACATTCCTTTACCGGAGACATTTGCACTTCTTTTCCTCTTCCCTTTTGCTTA
>CAMUHA010000085.1 GCA_947088515.1 uncultured bacterium | reverse complement strand
TTCCTTGTTTACGGCAATACTTGTGCAGCCTGTTTCGTATTTTACTGTCATAATCAAATCTAATGCCGACTGGACATCTGTAATCAGCAGTTCATCACTATGCACAACTGCAACCTCTGTATTATTTTTCTTTATAACTTCTGTTTTCATTTTCTGCCTCCATCAATTTTGAATCATTTAAACAACGGTATACGGTCTTTTGCATCTTTCTACCGTTTGCTATTCATATAAACTGTCAATCAAATGGTCAACCATAAAATCAAAGGTTTCCATGTGATTGTGTGGAAGAATATCTTTATTTTTGATATTCATAATTAAAGAATAAATAACTGACATCGCCAAATTCGCATCAACCTTGAATTTCAAATACGGCTGGCTTAAAAAAAGCTGTCGGCTCATATGATGGGATTCCTTGATTTTTTTTGCCTGTGCTGCTGATAGCTTGTTCATTAAAATTGTAAAGTCCGTACTGTCCGAATTGTACAAAAAATTGTTTTTATCATATTCCCGATAAATGAGCTTTAAGGCTTTCGCAACACCATACTTCTCTTTGTGTTTTTCGATTACCTCCGACGCCGCATTGCAGATTTGTTCTTGTACAGAACACAACACCTCACAAAAGAGAGCCTCTTTTGATTCAAAGAAAAGATAAAACGCTCCTTTTGAGATTCCTACCTGTCTGCAAAGGTCATCGACACTTGTTTTCTTATAGCCATACTGTGTCCAGCTCTGCTTACAGGCTTCCTGCAAACTTCTTTTGATGTTTTCTTTTTCTCGTTCTGTAAAACTTCTTGCCATATTGTTTTCTCCTTTCTATGACTTAAAATACTATATTGGTCATAAATACAATACATCCTATACCAGCAAATGTCAAGAAATATTTTCAACATATTCTATCATATCCTCGCCTGACCTTTTGGGCGGAAGCGGCAAAATTGGGAATTTCTGTTGATAAAAATATATATTTTCAAAACAAAGAAGACCAACTTGCTTTTTATAAATCGAAAGGAGTAAATGGCTGGGTTGCCGACCCAAACGGAACCAATACGGCAGGCTGGGGATTATCCCTTTATGACACAACTAAGTCACAAGTTTATGATATGATAATTAAAATGGAGGGTTAATATAGATGCAGAGAATACTAATAGTAGAAGACGAAGAAGCAATCGCGAATCTAATTAAAATGAATTTAACAGCAGAAGGCTATCATTGTATCTGTGCGTATGATGGAAAAATGGGGGCGGATTATATTGAAAAGGAATCATTTGATTTGATTTTATTGGACATTATGCTGCCGGAGATTAATGGGTATGAACTTTTAGAATATGTAAAGCCAATGGGAACGCCGGTTATTTTCCTTACCGCAAAAGACGGAGTGAATGAGCGCATCAAAGGGTTAAAGCTTGGTGCAGATGATTATATTGCAAAACCTTTTCAGGTTGGGGAATTATCAGCCCGTGTGGAAGCTCTGCTTAGAAGATATGGAAAAATAAATAAAATACTTTCTTTTGCAGATGTGGAAGTTGATACGGCTTCAAGGACGGTTAATAAGGCAGGAAGGCAAATAGACTTAACAGTAAAAGAATTTGATTTGCTTGTGGAATTGGTACAGAATAAAAATGTTGCTTTGTATCGGGAAAGACTGTATGAGAAAATTTGGGGAGAGGAATTTATGGGAGATACCCGTACATTAGATTCCCATATTCAGCGGCTTAGAAAAAAATTAAACTGGGAAAACGAAATTAAGACGGTATTTCGGGTAGGATATCGTTTGGAGGATAAACGGTGAAGCTGTTTCATAAAATATTTCTTTGCTTTATATTGATATTTGGGATTTCATTTCAAATTGCAGGGTATCTTTTGATAAATTATGCTTATGACAGCGCAGTTGAACAGCAAAAGAAATACGCTTTTCAGGAATTTCAATATAATAAATATATTCTACAGTCTGCCCTGTATTCAGAACAGAATTCTCAGAAGGAGAAGGGGTTTAATATTGCAGAGAAGAAGAATTTTACAGCGCCGGTTGCTTTGTATGGGGCTGATGAGAAGTGTCTGTTTACCAATATAGAAATGCAGTTCGATGTTCCAAACTTTAAAGAGAAAGAGGATGGAAATATATCCTATTGGATAACACAAAGAAATGGAGAAAGCGCTATCTTTGTCTATGATTGTGTCCAGCAGGGTAAAAGCACAGTATATTTGATTACACAAACAGATATCAGTTCAGTGATTGGCACACAAAGGAATATGATTAAATTTTTTCAAAATATATATTTGGTTATTTTGTGTGTAGCTTCCCCTGTTATTTTATTATTGACAAGATTGATTACCCATTCTATCCAAAATGTCAGCAAAGGGGCGAAAAGAATTGCGGAGGGAAGTTACTTTGAGAGGATTGAGGTTAGAGGAAAAGATGAAATTAGTGAATTGGCAGCTAATTTTAATCAGATGGCAGAAAAGATAGAAGAAAAGATTACAGAGTTAAATGATACTGCCAGAGCAAAAGAGGATTTTGTGGCTAATTTTTCCCACGAATTAAAAACTCCGCTTACATCTGTTATTGGCTATGCAGATATGATGTATCAGAAAGAACTGCCAAGAGAGCAGGTAAAGGACGCGGCAGAATATATACTGAATGAAGGTATGAGATTGGAAGCGTTGTCCTTAAAATTAATGGACCTGTTTGTGCTTGGCAAACAGGATTTTTTACTGGAAAGAATATCTGTAAGAGAGTTATTTCAGAATCTGATGCAGGGGATAGAGCTTATGTGCCGGAAATATGGGATAGAATTGCACATAAATATAGCGGAAGGTAATATAGGGGCAGACTATGACCTCTTTAAAACAATGATACTGAATCTGATTGATAATGCAGGAAAAGCAGATTGCAAAGACATTTGGATTGTGGGAGAGACAAGAAAAAACGGATATCAAATTCAGCTTAAGGATAATGGCAGTGGGATACCGGAAGAAGAAGTCGGACGGATTACAGAAGCTTTTTATATGGTAGATAAATCAAGAGCAAGAAAACAGCATGGAGCAGGCTTGGGACTGACATTGGTATCTAAGATTGTGGAGATTCATAAAGCCGGGATGAAGATATACAGCGATGGAAAAACAGGAACAGTCATTTATATTGTATTCTGCTTGCAGGAAGGAAATTAAGATGATTAAAGCATATAAATATACGTTTATTACATTACTTCTTGCAGTTACTTTTGTCATTGGAAGTATGGCAGGTATGGAGTTTATATTTCAGATAAGGGAGAAACAATTATTAGGATTAAGTGGAACTGGGGCAATAGTGTCTCCGGTTCGGGCATGGCAGCAGTGGGAGAATGGCAGTTCGAAAGAAACAGATAAACCAGCTGGTGGTGATGGATATACGATGAATGTCAGGCAAACAGAAGAAGTGATAAGAAGCAGAACTAATTATGATGAGGAAGTGATACATGACCTGGTAGGGGGACAACTTTCTATAGAAAAGGCAATCGAAGCAGGGGAGAAATGGTTCGCTGGAATGGGAATTGGAGAAAGAGATGGAAAGGAAGCAGATGAAGAAATACACTTTGTAAATGCAATATTAGGAATCAGGAAACAGAAAGAAGCGGCAAATGTACAGTTAGAACCATATTATAGCTTTTGGACAATACGATTTTCCAGTCAGTCTATGGGTATCGTTTTGTATATAAATGCAGTTACGGGAAAAGTGTGGAATGCGGAGATTGTCTTATATGATAATATGCCGGATGAACTTTCATATGAAAAATTGCGCCTTTTTTTGGAAATGGCAGGTTTTAAGGCATCCGATGAGCCTTCCATTCAAATAGATAATGGAATAGAGAGGGGAATTTTGGCAGTGGAAGATAGTTTATTGTATGCGCAAATGGAATATTATAATGTAAATGTTGATAAAAATGGAATTGTGGATTACAGTGATACCGGAAAATTTCAGGATAAATATATGGTGATTACTTATAATTTATTGATAAAAGAAAATGAATAGAGTTTTAGGATTTTTAACAACTATAACACAACTTTACCGAAAGTATAACACAGCGCTCTGATAGGATATTGATATCCGGTCAGGGTGTTTTTTCATGGGCGGAAAATAAAACAGGAGGACAAGGTAAAATGGAGTTGCAGATAGAACATTTATACAAAACCTACAGAAAAAAAGAAGCGCTGCAAAATGTGAGTTTTACACTGCATAAAGGAATTTATGGATTGTTGGGGGAAAATGGTGCAGGAAAAAGCACACTTATGCGGATGATGGCAACTGTGGATTTTCCTACGAAAGGGAGTATCCGCTATGATGGAAGGGATATTTTTGTGATGGATGAAGCGTACCGCAGCCTGATTGGATATATGCCACAGGAGTATAATGTTTATCCAAGCTTTACTGCAAAGGATTTTTTGGAGTATATGGGCGTACTAAAGGGAATGACGGGAAAAAAATTGAAGGACAGAATTTCAGAAGCGCTTGCGTTCGTAAATCTTTCAGATGTCGCAGATAAAAGGGTAAAGACATTTTCGGGCGGCATGAAACGCAGAATAGGGATTGCACAGGCAATTATTAACGAGCCGGAGGTGCTGATTCTGGATGAACCCACAGCAGGACTTGACCCAATGGAACGCATTCGTTTTTCGAATATCATCAGCGATATGGGAAAAGACAAAATTGTGCTGCTCTCTACCCATATTGTGTCAGATATTGAAGCGATTGCAGGTGGACTTGTAGTGATGAAGAATGGGAATGTTTTGGAAACCGGAAATGTAGATGCTTTGGTTCAGAAGGTCAAGGGGCAGGTTTGGGAGGCGGTTGTCAGTTGGGAAGTATACCACAGATTGAGGAAAGAGCGGTCTGTGATACATTTAAAGCAGATGGGAAAAGAGGTGCAGGTGCGTTTTGTTGGAGAAGAATATCCCAATGTAAAAATCAGTCAGGCAGAACCGACATTAGAAGATTACTATATTTTTGCAGGTGGCATTATAGAAAGTGAGGAATAGAAAAATGGGAAACAAGAAAAATCTTGCAGTATTAATGGTGTGTGTGATGGTTATGGCTTTGCCAGGATGCACAAGTGTAAAGGAGCAGAAAACAGATACGCTGGTTCAAATGGAGGACTTTTCAATAAGAAATGACAATGAAGCGCACGAGCCCCCCTATGACAATATACAGCAAAAAGGAACGGAAATACAGTCAGCTTCTTCCCCAAACAATGAAAATATGACTTGGGGACAGACATATGCAGAGCTGGAGGAAGAATTAAAAAGGTACCGGCAGGAAAGGGAAGATGAGATTAGGGAAGCAAATGGCCTGGTAGAGGGAGGTTCACCAGACGAAGAGAATTATTCTTTTGATTTGTCAAAATCATATTACACCAGCCAGTTTGATACAAGGGAAGTAACACAGGCTTATGCTGCTGCACGTATTTATGTGACAGAAACACTAGGAATCAAACCAATTACAAAGATGGTTACTTATATGTGTATTGACCCAAGAATATTGGAAATTTATGAGGAGGAGGAAAAAGGAGTTGCGGCAGGATATGATAACAGCAATATTTTTGTGTGTGAATATTGTAATGAAGATGGTATATGGCAGTACCTCATTCTTGTTCGGGAAGGCAGGGGAAGTGCATGGAACGTGATTCATAATGGATTCAGCTATAAAGAATAGAAAAACCGGAGGAGAATATATGTGGACATTGGTTAAATTTGAATACAGGAAATTGTGGAACCAGGTTTGTCTTGTGGCTGTTATAGCAATGTGCATAATTTCCACGCTCCATACATTTATCTATCTGAACATGAATGGACAGTGGAGGTCAATTGGTGCGGATGGAGAAATAGTAAGTGGATTGTCAGCTTACAGAGTATTAAAGGAGGCGTCAAAGGATATTGAAGGCGTGGTAGATGATACATACCTGCAGAAGTTGAAAGTACAATATAAGAACAGTACAGATAAGCAGTATTTAGATGAACACAGGGGATTTTTGGGGACCGGAGGTATGACAAAATATATGTATCCAAATTATTTTATTAACTATGCTTATTATTCCTACTATATGTCTAATGGAAATGACAAGATAGGACTGGAGTACGACTTTCTGGATTCAGAGGAGAAATTTTACCAGAAGTACAAGGAAGCAGTAAAAGAACAGATTATGTATGAAAATCAGCATGCCGGTCTGATGAAATTTTCAGCTTCCCAGAGGGAAGCGCTGGACCAAAAGATTGCAGGAATGGATACTCCTGTCAATATTGCTTACTTTCAGGGGATTTCAAATTTCATGAACTGGTTTGATATAGAATACCCGTTATTCTATGTGGTATGTGCTTTTGCGCTTTCCTGTGTTTATGCAAAAGACAGTCCAAGTGGGATAAACGAACTGACCTTATCATCTGCAAAAGGAAGAGAAAAGGACTTTCGGGCAAGATGGATTGCGGGTAATCTGCTTGCAGCTTCTGCTTACCTGATCTTTGTCATCGTATTGCTGGCAGAGCATGGGGCAGTTGCCACTTTTGGAGGGTTTGGGGCATCGGCACAAACGTATTGGTTTAGTTGTATTTTTAATATCAGTATTGGCGCAGGAATGGTATTTAAAATTGTTGGAGGGCTGTCAGGCATTTTGGTATTTGCCAATTTTGCCATGTTGCTGTCGTGTTTATTTAGAAATTCCAAAATAGCAGCAATGTTTTCGATATTAGTGGCTGGCGCTTTGGTAAAACTATCTGACACATATAGTCAGATAAAATTATTTTATCCGAATCAGTTTGGCAGTGATGCAGTGGTAAATGTTTTTTTCTTTGTAGGGAGGCTGATTGCGCCCTATATTATTGAGGCATTACTGCTGTCAGCAGCTTATATTGGCATACTTGCTTACCTATTGGGAAAGAGAGATAAAAAATATTTTATTAACTAGGTGGTGAAGATTGTGAAAGATATTATTAAGGTAGAAAGCAAGCGGGTTTTAAAATCACAAATGTCGATAGTATTTTTTGCAGTTGTTATCCTGTTATCCATAAGCAGCAGCTATCAGGCAGTAAAGAGTTATGAACTGTGGGAGGAAGGCGGGATTGTGGCAAGTGGGAGGGAAAATCTAAAGCATGGATTGGAAAATGCAATGAACAGGAGCATTGAAGAAGCAATCGTAATACTTAAGAGACTGGAGGAAGCGGTCTTTGTGGATGAAACAAATATAGAAAAGCTAGTGGCGTTGGACTATCAGGATAAGACTGTTAGAGAGCTGTCGGACGGAGAAATCCACTTGTTTTTTGAAAATCGTTTAAGGATAATAAAGCGCAGGCTGGACGAAAACATCAATATAAATTATACGGAAAGTGAAAAAAAAAGATTTATGAAGGAAGCGGAAAAGCTTACCAGTCTTACGGTAGGTTTTTCAGAAGGCTGGAAAGTGTTGAATCGGGACATTGGCAGTTCTATTGCCATTATATTGGTTATGATATCCATTATAATTCCGCCTCTTTTCGCAAATGAAACCCAAACGGGAATGCAAGAACTTAGCCGCTCTGCCATGAAAGGAAAAAAACAGCTGGATATAGCAAGAATCATTACAGCGTATATAATAGGAAGTATATTATATTTTTTGGCAGTTCTTCTCTGTTTTTTTGTTAAAATGATGCCATTTGGATTTTCAGGAGCAGGTGAATATATACAAAGTAGTGAGGACACTTTCTTTTCTGTATTTCATATTTCATATGTGCAGCAATTTATATGGACTTGTCTGCGTGGGTATGTGGCGCTTATTTTTATAGTTTCATTTACAATATTGCTTTCCGTTATACTGGAGCGGATAATGGCAGGAATTGCGGCAATTTGCTTTTATTGGGGATTGTTGCTGATTATGGACCAGATGATGAGTTTTGAGGTCGATCATATGTTTGCTAATTTTATGCCGTTAAGACTGGCAGCCAGTATTGATTTTTATAATAGGAATGAAATATACAGATTTGCCGGAAAAACCTTTGACAGTATTGTATGGTGTCCAATAGTTGCATTAATGTTATCAATTGGAATGATTGTAATGGCTATATGGTGTCTGCATGGGAAAATGCCGGAAAATGCAGGACGGAAAAATTGGTTATCCAGGCAAAAATTACGTGTCTGATATTTGGTTTATGAATCTTTAGAGTATTCCATTACGTCTACATTTTTACCAGAAAAAGAAGAAGAGGAAATTAAAAACAAAAATTAATAAAATTAAAAATTCCTGTTGAAATTTGGAAATGAGTTGCATATAATGTAAGCAGATAAATAACGGTTAATATCTTCAGGAAAGTTCCGCCATATGGCAGAAATTTAAAAACTCTGAGGGAGCATTAGATGCTCCCTTACTTTTTTCTAAAGCGGGCGGCAAGTGACACAGCAGCGCTTTTCTGGAAGATATAAGTGGTTTACGGGCCGGTTCCATGTTCACACCCAATAAAAACCGCCTTTTAATGCGATAAAGAAATACTTGAAAGAAAAGGAGAAGATGTATGAAACGAATGACAGCCTGGCTGATGGCATTTTGCATGATTGCGATGTGCACGTTTCCCGTCAGAGCAGCGGAGGTAAAGTCAAATTTACCGGACAGTGTGCAGAATGAGGATGCAGATTCAGACAGAGAGAAGAATGGACAAAGAACAGCGGCAGACCAGGGAAATACGGAAGGCAGCCCTTCCCCTTTGGCGACTTCTGAAGTGGGAGGGGCACAGCAGTCGGCAAGTCCTGCGCCTACTGCAACAACCGCAATAGAAAGCCCGGTTCCTACAAGTATACCGTCAGGAGACAATCCGGCGCCATCACAGACTCCGGCAGGTGAAAAACCTTCCCCAACGGTAACGCCTGCGGCTAACAGCCCATCGCCAACGGCAAGTCCGGCTGCGGGCAGTCCCACGCCTTCCGCGATAAGCCCGTCACCGACGGGAAGTCCGGCAGGGGCAGACGTTTCCCCTTCAGTGAGTCCCACACCATCAGAAAGCCCTTCGCCGTCAGTTTCCCCAGATGCCTCTAATAAGCTTTCTGGGGCAGGGTGGAATGACAATTGTGCACCAGAACATCCCACAGGCGGAATGGAAGTGATTTTAAAAAATACACTTCCTGTTAAAAAAACTTTTAATATAGTTATCAAAAAAGATGGTGCAGAAGTAAAAAAGGAAAGTATCGTCCTTGAGGATAATCCGCAAAAAGAATCCCCGGATAAGCATATAACTGTGTTTGAAAATCTGGAAGCAGGGGCCTACCGTCTGGAGGTATCAGCATCAGGCTTTCTTACTTTCAGGCAGGATATTCAAGTCAATGAGGGAGAGGTAAAGACTGCGGAAATCTATACAGGCTTTGTAGACTTGCCTGGTATTTCCTATACAAGCGCCAGTAACCATCCGGGAGTCATGCTGATTGGCGATGCCAATGGAGACGGTGCAATTAATGAAGATGATAAGAATGCTATCATAGCGGCCATAAGCGGACAGGGGAACGGTGGCACGGACCTGAATGGAGACGGAAAAACCGACCTTGTTGACCTGCAGCTTTATGCCAATGGCCATACAAAGAAGATACAGACAGAAAGCGGTAATGAACAAAACAGGATTGATACCAGTGCGTCACTGACCAGCGCCATATCTTCCAGTGCAATACAAGTGAACGTAAACGGTGACAACACAATGGCAGAGGGAGACTTAGATAAACTGTTGTCAGGAAGTAATGGTACGGTAAAGTTTAAAAATAAAGACGGAAAACCGATTTCTGAGGATGCGCCGGTGGAGTTCGGCTTTAATCTCCAGAAAGGAGAACAGACACAGACAGGTACGCTGGTAGAACAGATTAAAATCTCCACGGGACAGGGAGTAATAGCAAACGGTGAGATAATTCTGGAAACCGATGGCAGCGCCGGCCCGGACATCAGACAGATTGTAAATGGCAGTGTGGTATCTAACACACGTGCCCTGTCTTTGGATGATGGGGGAAGGAAAGACCAGCTGACTATAAATCTGGGAAAACAGGTGGCGGTTAAGAAGATATCTATCAGAATTACCGGAATGGAAAATAATGGGAGTCTGGCTGAAATCACCAAAGTAGAATTTTTAAATGACATGGAAAAACGGATTCCAGAACCGGAAATGAACATACCCAAAGACCTTTTTGTTACCAATGAAGATAAGGCGTTCACCCTTACCTGGGGACAGGAGGTAAATGTAACTGCTTATGAGGTGGAGGTCAGTCATGGGAACGATACGCCGGAAATTGTGCGTGCCGCCTCCAACAAACTGGAAATAAAGTCTTTTAAAAAGGATAAACTGGTAAACGGCGATACCTATGAAGTGAGGGTGCGTTCGGTAAACGGTACATGGAAAAGTCCCTTTAGCGAGTCAAAGGTAGCGGTGCCAAGGGTCAGCAAGGAGCCGGACCCGCCAGATAACCTTAAGGCGATAGGAAGATACCGCAGTATCCAGATGAGCTGGAAGGATATGAAGGATACCGATTCATACAATGTTTACTATAAAGAAGCCGGGGAAAGCTCTTTCCATAAAATTGAAGGTGTGGCACAGAACCAGTACCAGATTAAGGAACTGAAGGACCAGACCAAATACGAGGTTTATGTAACCGGAGTAAACGAGTTGGGAGAAAGCAAACCTTCCATTCATTCCGAAGTGCAGACCATTAGTATTAATCCGGCCCAAATGCCTAATTATAAACTGATTAATGTCTCTAACGGAAAGGGAAAAGTAAGCGCCCATATTGTAAACGTAACCCATGGAAGGGGCAAGATGGAGGGAAGCCCTCTGGATAAAGACAACACTGGCGCATTAGGAGTAGTGGACAAAGATTTTGGCTCTTATTACCAGATATTAGACTGGGATGACGGAGCGGAGTATGTGGGGCTTAATAAAGGACTCACATTTACGCTGGATGATTACTACCAGATGAGTTATATTACTTTTGCAGAACCGGAAGAAATAGCATCTTATGGTAAGGTATCCGTTTACTATTATGACAAAGAGCATCCTGACGGTGTTTATGCACAGAACGTATCTGTTTTGCAGCGGCCGGATGGAAAGGGAAGAAATTATTACTTAATCAAACTTGCAGAGCCGATTACAACTAACAAGGTGAAACTTGGCTTTGCGAGAAGCTATGGACTGCGTGATATTGAAATATCCGAAGTGAATTTTTATCACTATGACAGTCTGGAGGATGAGATTCTTGCCCTGTATGCAGATGACCTGCATGCTTCTTTAAAAGAAGGTGTTACAGAGGAGACAATTAATGCCCTGCAAAAACGTCTGGATACGGTAGATGAAAAGAGCGGGGAATACCATCCGGAGAGAGTAGTGCTGCAAAGAGAGCTGGACAATGCCAGAGGACTGCTTACCTCCGATTTGCGGGATATTATCCAGATTAATACAAAGATAACGGCAGCGAAAGACGGACATCTTGGTTTTAGCGGACTGAACGCATGGCAGCCTTTGGGAGTTACAGCCTATGAAGGAGAACAGCTTGTAATTTATGTGGGACATAACCAGTTAAAGACTGGGTCTAATTCTGCATTAAGGCTGATTGCCACCCAGTACCATGCAGAAGCAGGCGCTTTTGCATCACAGGTTGCCACTTTAAAAGTAGGCCGTAATGAAATTACCATACCTTCTATCCAGAGCCTTGCCTGTGAAGGTGGTGGAGCGCTTTATGTCCAATATACAGGAAATAATGAGAATGAAAGATATGCTGTGCGGGTAAGCGGCGGTGCAAAAGAACCAATACTAAATCTGTATGGAATTACTGACGCCCAGAAGAGAAAAGAGTTGATTACCGCCTATGTGAAGGAGCTGGAAGAGCATGTGGCTTCACAAAAAGATTTACATAAACAGATACACGAGGCAGCAGGGGAAAACAACAAGGTGAACCGTGAGTATGACGCTCAAAACTGTATTCTGGGCGCTACGGACATTATGATGGACAAAATGATGCTGTCTGTATCGGCAGAACGTATTCTGGCAGGACTTGGCAGCGGCGGAACGGAAGCAAAGGCGGAGAAGCTTGATAAGTCCCTGCAGGCAATGGAAGAGATGATGGCGTTTTTCTATCATCATAAGGGACTAAGCAGTGAGGCCTCCGCACCTGCAACAGACAGGATTCCCGCCCAGCATTTAAATATCCGGTATATGAGAATGTTCGCCGGGGCGTTTATGTATGCTTCCGGGAACCATATTGGAATTGAATGGGGCTCTGTGTCAGGGCTTTCTGGAGCCAATCCTGTGATTTCTGACGAAAAGGGCAAGTATATCAGCGGAAACTATTTTGGCTGGGGAATTTCCCATGAGATTGGACACAATATTAACCAGGGAAGCTACGCGATTGCGGAAGTGACTAACAATTACTTTGCCCAGCTTGAAAAATCAAGAGACAGCAATGATACGGTCCGCTTTAAATATGAAGATGTATATAAAAAGGTAACATCCAATACAATTGGGAAGCCTTCCAATGTATTTGTCCATCTTGCTATGTACTGGCAGCTGCATCTGGCATATGACAGAGGGTATAATTTTAAGACCTATGACAGCTATCAGGCCCAGCATGACAATCTGTTCTATGCGAGAGTGGACAGCTACAGCAGAAATACGGCATTAGCGCCAGGCGGCTTAAGGCTTGGAAGTGATAGCGACCAGAACATTATGCGCCTTGCATGTGCAGCGGCAGGAAAGGATCTGACAGAATTTTTTGAACGCTGGGGCTTGATGCCTGATGGGGAAACTTACAGCTATGCCAGACAGTTCCCGAAGGAAGAGCGTGCATTGTATTACCTGACAGATGATGCAAGAGTATATGAAATGGAGCATGGCATTACCGGCTCTGTAAAGGACAGTGAGGTTATTGGCGCAGGAAGCAGTATACAGGTCAATAAGAAGACGCCGAATGAAGTGGAAATTTCCATTCAGTGTACGGCAAATCCGGAAGTGATTCTGGGATATGAAATTGCCCGGTACCAATACGAGAATGGTAAACCGGTACGCCAGGTTATTGGTTTTTCCACAGAAACCAGCTATAAAGACTATGTGTCAACTATAAACAACAGGGTAATGACCTATGAGGTGACAGCTGTGGATAAATTTGGCTACCGCTCTAATACCAGAGTGAT
>CAMUHA010000084.1 GCA_947088515.1 uncultured bacterium | reverse complement strand
GTACACACACACCTTCCTTCCATGCAGTGGAAAAAATGGCATTAGAATAGTTCTCCAAAATATTCTGATAGCTGGACAGCCCCAGCCCCCGGCCCACCCCCTTGGTGGACCATCCCTCCTGCCACATTTTTTCCGGGTCAAAGGCATTCCTGTAAGGATTGGATACCCGCAAAAATACCTGCCCGTTCCAGGCTGACAGGACAATCTCCACCCAAGGCTGTTCTGTTTCCAATGCAGCCTCTGCCGCATTATCCAGCAAAATCCCCAGACAGCGGACAAAGTCCCAAACCTTCATATCCACACGTTCCACAGGGTAAAGCGCCTCCAGACGGCACTCTACCTTATTTTCCCGCCAGGCGGAAAGCTTGCCCAGCAAAAGACTGCGCACCTGAATAATTCGCAGATTGCCAATCTGCGTAGACAACTGAATTTTTTCTCCCAGATTCCGGTCAAAGTCTGCTTCCAATTCCGATAATGCAATGCAAAGCTCACCCCGCTTATCTTCTTTTGCCTGCAAGGTCAGACCCACCAGGAGATTTTTGTAATCGTGACGGAAGCAGCGCACCTCCCGGCGCAAGTCCTCCAGACTCTGTTCGTAAAGCTGCTGCTGGGCGATGATATCCCGCTGCGCCTGAAGCGTGCGGCTGTCATCAATCCGATGGCCCAGGTAAACAATCAGTACGACTTGCACGATTACCAGCACAGCAACTAAAAAATAATAGGACAGAAGATACGACTGCTGTACACCATGTCTCAGGTTAAAAAATATCTGTACTGAAATTTCCATGGCAAAGATAAGCGCCGCAGTCTGATGCAGGCTGGACTGTTCCTCCAATAGCAGCCGGAACCCGGCGCCAAAACGGAACTTTTTAAGAAGGACAGCTACAGCGGCCGAAAAAAACAGTCCAAAGGCATAAAGGCTGATGGTCGCTTCAAGACCGTCCGGCAAAGCCAGGTATGTGACCTGACCTATGGTAGATGTGGCCATCTGCAGAAGCCCTCCCATACATACAGTGGAAAATGCCCGCCAGAAGTCCAGCCGGTACGTCCACATCACCCAAAGAGTGCACATAATATAAATAAAAAAGGAAGAGACACAAAACTTGAACGCACTAAACTCTGGTATTATATAGGTAAACCCGGTGACAATCATCGCAGCGGTAAGAGGGGATACAAGCAAAATGGGCAGCTTTTTCAATTGTTTCCATATGGACTGTTCGTCTGTCACAGCCAGCAGATAGAATACCAGCACAAGATGCGCTATCAGAGAATCTAAAAACCCAGACAAAAAATATTGGAGCAATGGCATAGTGTTACAAATCTCTTTTCCTGTATTTATAGTTAATAATATGATAAATATTTTAAGGAAACGCCATAAATTTTTTGGCGTTTCCTTAACAGTCCTCTGTTATTTTTCTTCCAGCGCTCTGCGCCCAAGCTCCAGACACCCCATAATTCCCTGATCATCATGAAGGCTTGCCGGTACAATATAACCATCTATGTTTTCAATTTCGTCTGTCTTAATATACCCGCTTAGCATTTCCTTCACATAATTTCTAATCAGCGGGAAAAGCTGTTCCTGGTGCATAATTCCGCCACCTAAAATAATCATTTCCGGCGACAGTGTAAGGATATACCCATAAAGAGCCTGGGCAATATAGTATGCCTCCAGATCCCAGACTTCCTTTCTGTCCTTTAATTCCACCGCCTTTTGTCCCCAGCGCGCTTCCACTGCTGGTCCTGCCGCAAGACCTTCCAGACAGGTTTTGTGATAAGGGCATTTTCCTTCATAAGCATCATCCTCCCGTTTCTGGATATGTACATGTCCCGCTTCCGGGTGAAGCATTCCATGAAGCAGCTTTCCTTCAATAAAAACACCTACTCCCACGCCTGTTCCTATGGTCACATAAATAACACATTTTTTGCCTTTTGCCTGTCCAAAAGTAACTTCCCCCAGAACCGACCCGTTTACATCTGTATCAAATCCAACCGGACATCCCAGCGCTTTTTCAAAAGCCCCCACAATATCATAATTTGCCCATGCCAGCTTAGGGGTGCTTGTAATATAACCATAAGTTTTTGAATTTTTATCTGGGTCAATGGGTCCAAAACACCCGATTCCCAAAGCGTCCACTTCGGCCTTTTTAAAATAATCAATCAGCTTTGGCATCGTGATTTCCGGTGTTTCCGTAGGAATGGAAATCTGCTCAAAAATCTTTCCTGTTTCATCCCCCACTGCGCACACCATCTTCGTTCCGCCTGCTTCCAATGCACCTAATCTCATACTCTTTCTCTCCTTTTACTGTAAATATTTTTATAAGTATCTTTTATAAAACAATTCCTTGTCCAGTTCAACAACTTTGGCATTTCCCGTCTTGTAGTTCCTTGCCATGTCTTCAAAAGGGGTATCATAAACATATGACAGTAATGTCATAATCACCCCGCTATGGGTGACAATCAGCGTATCCTCCTGTTCCTTCTTTATTATATCATCAATTGCAGGCAAAAGCCTGTCCAAAAGCTGCTGATAGGATTCCCCCATAGGCGGAATCTGATTCCGGCGGTCACTATGCCAAAGTGCATATTCTTCCGCAAACTGCTCTTTCACCTGCTTCCATGTGTGGCCTTCCCACTTTCCAAGGCAGATTTCCTCCAGCCCTTTTGCTACTCTGGGTGTTATGCCAAGAACATTTCCTATAATACGCGCCGTTTCCCATGCACGCTCTTTTTCACTTGTATAAATTTCTCTAATGTGATAATTTCCTTCCGCAAGCTCCTTTGCAAGCTCTCCTGCCTGCCGCCTGCCCTTTTCATTCAGGGCAATATCTGTATGTCCCTGGATTTTGCTGTCAATATTCCAGTCTGTCTCGCCATGCCTGACCAGATAAAGCTTCATCATTATTCCCCCACTTTTTGTCTGAAAATGAAACTATAGTCCAAACCCTGCATCTGTCCGTCTGTTTCATCTACAAACCGTATTTACAATTCTTATAAGGACATTATGTACAATGTTCTATGCCCCTTCCATGCGCAATTTTCACATTTTTTTTATTTTTATCAATAATTGACTGACATTTTATTTAAAAATCTGTTATTATATAAACTAAGGAGGTGAATACCATGTTTAAAAAAGGTGATTATGTAATCTATGGTAATAACGGAATATGCAGTGTGCAGGATGTAACCACACTGGACATCCCTGGCATCAGCAAAAACAGGCTATACTATCTGTTAAAACCCGTATACGCATCGAATAATACTACCGTTTATACCCCCGTGGATACGGAAGGACCCCTTTTGCGCCCTGCGCTTTCCAAGGATGAGGCTGATAATCTCATAAAGTCCATTCCCGACATTCCGTTAATCCCGCTGACCAATGAAAAGACCCTTGAAAACACTTATAAGCAATACATCCGTTCCAATAACTGCAAAGCATGGGTACAGCTGATTAAAACCATTTACCGCCGGAAGGAAAGCCGGATAAAAAAAGGTTATAAAGTAACCGCCTTAGACAGCCGCTATTACAGCCTTGCGGAAACCTCTCTTTACGGGGAGCTTGCCATTGTACTTGATAAGCCCCGTGAAGAAGTAAAATCCTGCATTACCAGCTATATTAGCGAAAGCAGGGATGGAAGCTGACAGTTTTTCCTTTTACTATAAGTTTACTACAAATCTTTGATAAGTCAATCTCCCCATCCGGCATCCTGACAAACATGAAAATTTCCATTGCCAAAGGCAGTTTTCAATGGATTTTTTCATGTTCCATCAAAAAGTCACATACCAAAGCCCGTGGAAATGCCATATCCTGTATTAGGCTTTATACCGCAATATGCCGCATCCGCCACAAACACCAGCAGAAAAACAACACATAGTAAATTCCGCCACTTCCCAGGAATTTTCCGGTATAGCTTTTCATAAAAAGGCAGAAACAGGCACACCAACGCCATGCCTCCTATTCCAAAGATTACCGCTCCGGGCAGGCATATCCGTCCGTTTATATTCAGAAGGTGTCCGTGATAATCCCACCACCTAAGCCCCCAGCGCTTTTCCAGAAAATAACTGGTCAGATACTCCAAAACAGAGCACACTGCCGCTGACAGGAAAAACACCTGCAAAGGCTTTTTTCTTAAAGTATGAAAAAGAAAACACAATAATATCCCCCCAATACCATAAACAGGAAGATATGGCCCCTTGTATACGCCTCTGTTAATCAGGGCATGTTCTGTCACCAGGTGCAGCGCCACTTCCCAAAGCCACCCGGCAAAAGCTACAATAAAAAATAATAAAGCATAATAGTCAAATCCATAAGGTATCCGTTTTGCATTCATAACCAATAGAATACCCCATCTTATGTCATATTATTTGGATTTTACAAATCTGTCCTTATAGCCTCCAGCGCCTGCTTAAGGTCCGCAATCAAATCTTCTTTGTCTTCAAGCCCGCAGGAAATCCGCACAAGGCCCGAAGGCACTCCTGCTGCCCGGAGCTGTTCCTCGCTCATCTGGCGGTGGGTGCTGGTGGCCGGATTAAGGCAACAGGTTCTAGCATCTGCCACATGGGTTTCAATTGCCGCCAGTTTTAAATGCTTCATAAAAATTTCCGCAGCCGCTCTCCCCCCTTTTAATTCAAAAGAAACCACACCGCAGCCGCCCCCTTTCATGTATTTTTGCGCCCTCTCATAATATTTATTTGAGGAAAGCCCCGGATAATTCACATAAGATACCTGGGGATGGCCTTCAAGGAACTTAGCCACTGCCTGTCCGTTCTCCACATGACGGGGCATTCTGACATGTAAAGATTCCAGTCCCAGATTTAAAATATAGGCGTTTTGAGGAGACTGCACACAACCAAGGTCCCGCATAAGCTGTGCAGTACATTTTGTAATAAAAGCCCCTTCCTTCCCAAACTTCTCCGCATACGTAATCCCATGGTAAGACTCATCCGGCGTACACAGTCCCGGAAACTTATCTTTATAGGCCATCCAGTCAAATCTGCCTGCATCCACAATCGCGCCGCCTACTGCCGCCCCATGTCCATCCATATATTTGGTTGTGGAATGTACAACAATATCCGCTCCCCACTCTATGGGACGACAGTTTACAGGGGTTGGAAATGTGTTGTCTACAATCAGCGGAACCCCATGCTTATGGGCTGCCTTTGCAAATTTTTCAATATCAAGAACTGTCAGTGCAGGATTTGCAATGGATTCCCCAAATACAGCCTTTGTGTTATCCTTAAAAGCAGCATCCAGCTCTTCCTCTGTACAGTCAGGGGAAACAAAAGTGACATCAACCCCCATTTTGGCCATTGTAACGGCAATCAGATTAAACGTCCCTCCATAAATAGAGGAAGATGATACAATATGGCTTGCACATTCACATATGTTAAACAGCGCAAGGAAATTGGCCGCCTGCCCGGAAGAGGTGAGCATTGCCGCCGCTCCGCCCTCCAGCTCTGCAATTTTCGCCGCCACATAATCATTTGTGGGGTTCTGCAACCGGGAATAAAAATACCCTGACGCCTCCAGGTCAAATAGTTTTCCCATATCCTCACTGGTTTCATATTTGAATGTAGTGGACTGGATAATTGGTATCTGGCGCGGTTCCCCGTTTCCCGGCGTATAACCGGCCTGTACACACTTTGTATTCATTTTGTAATTGCTCATTTCTTCTCCCTATACCGCAGGAATATACCCGCAGTACCGTGTCCGTAAGGACCTCATCCTTTCTTCTAGGCTTCGCTTAATATTAAATTACCTGATTTATAAACTCTTATCTTTTACGGAGCTGGAATTTCATAACAGAAGCCTTTAACTCTTTTGCCTGGCTGTAAAGTTCCTCTGCTGACCCGGCTGACTTCTCCGCTGTAGCGGCATTTGTCTGTACCACATCCGAAATCTGCTCCATTCCCTGGGTCAGCTGCCGAAGGGACTGGGCCTGCTGCAAAGCGCCATCTGCAATCCGTTCCACCAGCTCTGTTGACTTTTGCGCCCCGGCCACTCCCTCTGCTAACGCCTTTGTAGTGTCAGTAGAGAGCAAGGCGCCTTGTTGAACCATTCTCATTGAATTTTCAATCAGCTCCGTTATATTCTGTGCCGCAGCGGAGCTTTTATTGGCAAGGCTGCGCACTTCATCCGCCACCACGCCAAAACCTTTTCCAGCCTCCCCTGCACGGGCCGCTTCCACCGCCGCATTAAGCGCTAAAATATTGGTCTGGAATGAAATATCCTCTATGGTCTTTATAATGCCTCCAATCTGATGAGAAGCGCTGGAAATATCCTCCATGGCAGCGGTAAGTTCTTTCATTTTCTGACTGCAGTTATTAAGGCGTTCTGCTGTTTCTAAAGAATTTTTGCGGGCATCCAGCGCATCTGCTGATGTGTGGTCCACCTGCCCTGAGATCTCCTGAATGCTTGCAGACAGCTGTTGGACTGCTGACGCCTGTTCTACTGCCCCATTTGAAAGAACCTGGGCATCTGAAGCCATTTTTCTTGATTCTTCAGACACCTGCCATGCTGTCAGATTAATTTGTGAAAGAGCTTCATTTAAGGCATCCAAAATCTGGCTCATGGCGTTTTGGATAGGAAGAAATTCTCCCCGGTAATCGCTGTCAATCACAAGGTCCATCTTCCCCCCTGCCATCTGGGAAAGTTTGGAATCAATATCATGTATATATTTTTTCAGCTCCCTTTTTGTCTCATGTATGGATTCCACCAGCATTCCAATTTCAGAAGTATTGGAATTAAGCGGAAATTCTGCTGAAAGATTTCCTCTGGAAATTTCTCCCATCTGTTTTTTCACTGCAATTACAGGACGCAGTATGCGCCACCTGACCATCACCATATTTAATAATTGGATAATTCCCACTACTGCCAGCGCAAACAGCATTCTCCCCCTGATAAGGGCGGCCGACTTTGACAAAGCAGTTACCTCCCCAAGGCTTCTTTCGTCCAGCGCGTTTAGAAACTGCTCCTTCAGGGAATTGATTTTTGCAATGGATGTGCTGTATGCTTCTCCATACACATAGCTGACCGCCTCTTTTGTTTTGCCTGCCATAACGTTATTCATAGCTTCCTCTTCCAGCGGCACCAGTTCATTCGAAAGACCTGACATGGCGTCAATCATTGCCTGCTCACTATCCGTAATCCCAATTTCCTGCAAGGCGGCAATACCCAGGTCCCGGTTTTTTAAATGATTGACTTCATTCCAGTAATTGTCATAATACTCCTGTTTGCCGGTGGCTGCAAAAGCCCGCACTTCATTCGTCAGATAAGCGGAACCGTTCATAAAGCGGTTGGCATTATAAGTGAGCAAAAATCTGTCCTCACTGGCTTTTTCCAGCCTTCTGTTTACACTGCTGTAACTGACCAGCGACCATACCAGAAATATTAATGATAAAATTGACACCCCATTTAAAATATAAGATAAAACCGACTGACTGACTGCTTTTTTCATTCTGTCTGCTCCTTTCAGTATTTGGCAGGCTATGGATGTATGCCTGTTTTTGGTAAGCTAAAAATCATCCCATCTTTTTTTTCATATATTCATCAATGTTTTTCTTAATTTCCACAGGCGGAAGCGTTTTCAGCAAATAGCCCTCCGGCTTTAAAGCCATCACTTTTTTTACTCTTTCCCTCTCCACACTGCTTGTCAGAAAGATAACCGGAATATCCGCAAACTCTTCCTCCGAGCGTATCATCTCCAATACCTGGCTGCCATCGCAGACTGGCATTTCATAATCCAGCAAAATCAGGTCCGGTCTGTCCAGCGTAATGCTTCTGATCGCGGAAAGCCCAGACTTTGCAAGCGCAATCTCATAGTCCTTTCCAAGCAGCTCTTTCATCACATGCCGTACCAGCGCCGCATCATCCACCACCAGGATTTTTTTTCTGGCATTTCCCCTGTTACCGCTTAAATATTTTCCCACTTCTTCCATTGCATTTTCTGCACTAATGGGAATTCCGTCCCCATTTTGGCAGAGCTGTGGAGCCATTACACAAAAGGCAAAGTACCCGGCGCCTGTATCAAGCAGAAGACTGAACTGAGGGTTGTGGTCTTCGAATTTTCTTTGGAACTGTTCATATGTTAAAAGATTTTCCTCTTTCATTTCATATGAATCAAAAGACGGCATATATCCCTTTACCCTGTCCACAAACTGGCGCGCTGTATACCTTGCCGCATTCATTAAAAAGACGCTGACCGTATCAGATTTGGCATCCATCATACTGCCAAGTGTGCTTACTATCAGCTTCTCTTCAAATGCCAGTACTACCTCCCATCTTCCATCCTTTCCATCGCTGTAAATCAGGCGGTAGTAAATCCCTTTTCCAAACTTCTCACCGCCATAGCAGTCACTAATCACCTGAGACTGCAGCTGGAACATGTCGCTTAATAAGGAAATAATGGTCTTTCTCATTGCCGTCTGCTGTTCTTCCGGCATAAGACCCACCCATTTACTCATAACTTTTCCTGTAATTGCCCGGTCCTCTGTCAACGTATGGCCAATCAGCCATCCTGAGCACACGCCGAGGAAATGATTGACTGCTTCTTCACTGTAGCCTGTCTGTTCCAGCTCCTTCTCAAGGACCGGAAGGGTTTCGCTTCTGAAATTGTCATGAAGACGCCTGTGCGTATTATACCCCACATAAGAAATAGACGCCATATAAGCTTCTTCCTCTGCAAAATGTTTCATTGCATGGCCTTTAAAATATTTAATTCCTTCCTGGCAGACCCACTGGCCTTTTTCTTCCTTATTCCTGTATGTATACAGCCGGTTCAAAATACTGAAAAGTTTTTTGTGCTCCTGGTCGATAAAATCCACGCCAATGTTATAACGCTCCTGCCATATCAATTGATTTTCCATTTTTTGTACCTCACTTCTGCCTGATAATAATTTATAGTATATCACATAAACAAATAAAACGGTGTTTTTCCTTTTTAAATTTTTACCAAAAAAGGCGCTGCCGGAACCTTTTGTCCTGCAGCGCCTTTTAATACATTTTTATACTGTTTCTTAAATTTCATTTCCGGGAAACCGGGGAATGCCCTTAAGTCCCTTTGCCAGCTCTTCGTCTGTGGGAATATAGTCCGTCATCTCTCCATTGTTAAAACGTCCATATGCCACCATGTCAAAGTATCCCGTTCCTGTGAGTCCAAAGAGAATGGTTTTCTCCTCACCTGTCTCCTTACACTCTAAAGCTTCATCAATTGCCGCTTTAATAGCATGAGCACTTTCTGGCGCCGGCAGTATGCCTTCTACCCTTGCAAATTCCTCTGCCGCCTTAAATACAGCGGTCTGTTCTACGCTCACAGCTTCCATTAAGCCATCTGCATAAAGCTGGGACAGTACGGAACTCATGCCGTGATAGCGAAGCCCGCCTGCATGATTTGCCGCTGGAATAAACCCGCTGCCAAGGGTGTACATCTTTGCAAGAGGACATACCTTTCCGGTATCACAAAAATCATACACATATTTTCCTCTGGTCAGGCTCGGACAGGAAGCTGGCTCAACCGCAATGAAACGGTAATCCGCTTCTCCCCGCAGCTTTTCTCCCATAAAAGGAGAAATCAGTCCGCCAAGATTGGAGCCGCCTCCGGCGCATCCTATAATCACATCCGGCTTAATTCCATATTTATCCATTGCAGTCTTTGCTTCCAGGCCAATCACTGACTGGTGAAGCAGTACCTGTGTCAAAACAGAACCCAGCACGTAACGGTAGCCCTCCTGGGCGGTTGCCGATTCCACCGCCTCCGAAATAGCACAGCCAAGGCTTCCCGTAGTGCCCGGAAACTCCTCCAGGATCTTCCTGCCCACATTGGTGGTATCGGAAGGGGAAGGTGTCACATTTGCCCCATAAGTCCTCATAACCTCTCTGCGGAAGGGTTTTTGTTCATAAGAGCATTTAACCATATACACCTGACAGTCAAGTCCCAGATACGCACAGGCCATAGATAATGCCGTTCCCCACTGTCCGGCTCCTGTTTCTGTGGTCACACCTTTAAGTCCCTGTTTCTTGGCATAATACGCCTGGGCGATGGCGGAATTTAATTTATGACTGCCACTGGTATTGTTTCCTTCAAATTTATAATATATCTTTGCAGGTGTCTTAAGCTTTTCTTCCAGACAGTATGCCCGAACCAAAGGAGAAGGACGATACATTTTATAAAATTTTCTGATTTCTTCTGGAATTTCAAAATAAGGAGTGGTATCATCAAGCTCCTGTCTGCACAGCTCTTCACAGAAAATACCGCTCATTTCCTCTATAGTAAGTGGCTTAAGCGTTCCAGGATTTAAAAGGGGCGCCGGTTTATTCTTCATATCCGCCCGCACATTATACCAGCTATCTGGCATCTCGTGCTCATCCAGATAGATTTTGTAAGGGATTTTCTTTTCTTCGCTCATATTATCCTCCATTCCGCGCGTTAGCGCCTTCAAAAATAATAGTTTTTGACTGGGAAAATCCGGCAGCTTTACTGACACTTTTCTTCAAAATACATGCGTGCAGTCTGGTACGGAAATACGCTTCTCCCCCTGCCCGCTTTAAAATGCGTATTGTATCAGCAGCTAATTTTCTAATGTGCCTTACACATAAAAAAACTCCCATCCCAATCAAATGCTGGGACAAGAGTAAACTATCTCCTGCGGTGCCACCCGGCTTGATGCAATATACTGCATCCGCTCAATACATACTATCATATGTCTGATTTGTTAACGAAGTCTCCTCTCCGTCTCGCCTACTTATTCTTTCGACTCGCCCTCTAAAGCCCATTCCCCTATGCTCTCTATGCCGCTTTCCACCATCCGCAGCTCTCTGTGATAAAGATTACATAAAGTACTCACTCTTCTTCAACGGTTTCTGTTATCCTTTATATCACAGGGCTCCAAAATTGTCAATGACAAAATTTATTTTTTCATAAAATCGCTTTTCACTTTTATTGCATTTTCCAGTAAACAGTGTTATTATTTTAACGATGTATAAAATGTTTTAATAATATAAATGAGGTGGAAACAAATGAGTAAAACATTCGCTGATTTAATTGCCAGGGTAAATGAGTGCGGCACAAAAAAAGTGGCCGTGGCTGTTGCCCAGGACTCTGCTGTTCTCGAAGCAGTAAAAGCCGCAAAGGAAAGAAAAATTGCAGATGCCATTTTAGTTGGTGACGAAGCCAAGATTAAAGAAATTGCGGCATCCATGGATATGGAGCTGGACGGTTTTGAGATTATTAATGTGGAAGACACCACACAGGCTGCTCTTACCGCAGTAAAACTGGTTCATGACGGAAAGGCCGACATGTATATGAAAGGTCTGATTGACACCAAAGGCTTCCTCAAAAGCGTACTGGACAAAGAAGTGGGGCTTCGTACCGGCAAGCCTTTATCCCATGTATGTGTGTTTGATATTGAAGGAATTGACCATCTGCTTTTCTTAACAGATGTGGCTTTTATTCCCTATCCCACACTGGAAGATAAGGTAAACATTATTCACAATACGCTGGAAATTACCAGCGCCTGCGGCATTGAAAATCCTAAAGTGGCTCCCCTTGCAGCTGTAGAGGTTATCAATCCTAAAATGCCGGCCACAGTGGAAGCCGGCGAGCTGACACAGATGAACAAAGACGGTAAAATTTCCGGTTGTATCGTTGACGGTCCCTTATCCTTAGACCTTGCCATTGACCCGGAAGCAGCCAAACACAAAGGCGCAACAGACAGAGCCATCCAGGGAGATGCAGATATTCTTCTTTTCCCGGATATCCATGCAGGAAACCTCGTATACAAGTCTCTGGTACATACAGCCAAAGTGGTAAACGGAAATATTCTTACCGGAACAAAGGCTCCTGTTATATTAACCTCCCGTTCCGATGATTTCGAAACCAAAGTAAATTCCATTGCTTTAGGCGCTGTTGTGGCAGAAGCAATGTCAAAAAATAATTAATTATCCGGAGGAAAGCAGATGGCTATCAAAAGTTTAATCATTAATCCCGGTTCCACCTCCACCAAAATCGGCGTTTTTGAGGATGAAACCCTTTTATTTGAAGAAACTCTTCGTCACTCCACCGAGGAAATCGCACAGTACGCTTCTATTGTGGACCAGAAGGACTTCCGCAAGCAGATTATTTTGGACCTGCTTGCCAAAAAAGATTTTGACATTAAATCCCTGCAGGTTATTGTTGGACGGGGCGGCATGTTAAAGCCAATTCCCGGCGGCACTTACGCTGTAAGCGATGACCTTCTTGAAGACCTCAAAATCGGAAAGCAGGGACAGCACGCTTCCAATTTAGGCGGCATCCTTGCAAGAGAAATCGCTGATTCCATTGGCGTTCCTTCCTACATCGTTGACCCGGTAGTGGTAGATGAGCTGATGCCCATTTCCAGATATTCCGGCGTTCCTGAACTGCCCCGTACCAGTGTATTCCATGCGCTGAACCAGAAAGCGGTAGCAAAACGCTACGCAAAGGAGCAGGAAAAGGCTTATGATTCCTTAAACTTAATCGTTGTACATATGGGCGGCGGTGTGTCTGTAGGCGCACATGAAAAAGGACGTGTTGTGGACGTATTCAACGCCCTTGATGGCGATGGCGCATTTTCTCCTGAAAGAGCCGGCGCTGTTCCTTCCGGCGCATTAATTAAAATGTGCTTTTCGGGCCAGTTTACCGAGAAAGAAGTTTACAAAAAAGTGGTTGGAAACGGCGGATTTAATGCTTATGTAAATACAAACGATATGCGCGATGTGGAAAAAATGATAAAAGACGGCGATGAAAAAGCCGCTGAAATCCGGGAAGCCTTCATTATGCAGGTTGCCAAGGATATTGGCTCCATGGCATGTGTCCTTAAGGGAAAAGTGGACCAGATTATCGTTACCGGCGGTATCGCCTATGACAAAGCAGTTGTTGACGGTTTAAAGGAAAGAGCCGGATTTATTGCTCCTATGACTATATATCCTGGCGAAGACGAACTTCTTGCCCTTGCCCAGGGCGCTCTGCGTGTAATGAACGGAGAAGAGGCTGCAATGGTTTATTAATCCCCGCAGACAAACTGCCGGGAGAAGCAAATCGTCCATGTTTGCATTGAAATAATTGATTTTCTTACGGTCTGTGCAGGTCATGCACAGACCTGTTTAAATTTAAGGCATCCAAAAAGACATGATAGCCTTGCCGCCCCCATTCAATGCCCGTTTTTCTTCTCTTCCCTGTCTTCCTTGGAAATTCTAAGATACCTTCTAACCACACACAAAA
>CAMUHA010000083.1 GCA_947088515.1 uncultured bacterium | reverse complement strand
GGTTTTATAAGGCCTGCAAGATTTTTTTGAAATATGAAACTGTCAAACTCCCGTGAAGCTTCCGGGTTGGCCTAAGGCCGTTATCTTTTACAATTTTTTACGTTATATGAATAAATTTATTTTGGAGAATATTGACATTTGAATTTGGTAACAGTATAATGAACCAACTATTAAAATTCAGCATCGGATGATGACTCATCTGGTGTTGTAATCGGGTAAGGAAGTTTACCTTCCTGCCCAATTGCGCCGGCGCATTCTGAATTGTACATGTAAATTGCGGGCCGGGCAGAAAGGGAGGTTGATTATGAAAAAATTTGTAAGAAGCATGTTTGGTCTTGTGCTGGCTTTAGCAGTTACTGTTACCATGGCAGGATGCTCCTCTTCTGGCAATCAGGATAAAGGAACAGACAAAGCGGATAATGGCGCAACGGCTGGAGACGGGGCAGAGAACACAGCCGGAAATGAAGCGGCGGAAGGAGAAAATGCACCGGAGGGTGCATCAGCCGGAGAAAAAATTGTGAATGTAGGCGTGACAGATTCCCTTGGCGGGGTTAATCCTTTTGTGATTGACCAGACGGAAATCAATAAGTATGCGGTCGGGCTTATGTTCCTTCCCCTGGTGGAGCTTGACAAGGATTTGAACTTCCAGTATATGCTTGCAGATTCCATCACCACAGAGGATAACGTAAATTTTGTAGTTCATATTGACGATAACGCAGTGTGGTCAGACGGAACGCCGGTGACGGCAGCAGACCTGGAATATACGGTACGCCGTCTTGCAAGTCCTGTGGTAAACAACACAACATTGATGCTGTATGCCTTTGAAGGTGTAGGCGATGACGGCTTTGTGGAGGCGAATGCTGAAAGTGTTGCAGGCATACAGGTGATTGACGATAAGACAGTACAATTTACTTCCAAATATCCCATGGCGCTTACCACCTTTGAAAACACGTATGCAAGGTATCTTCATACCATGCCAAAGCATGTAATTGAAAAGTACAGTGAGGAAGAGCTTTTGACAGCAGACTGGTTTAACCAGCCGGATGTAATCAGTGGTCCGTTTTTTCTGACAGATTATGATAACAACCATTATATTTCTTATAAGGCAAATGAGGACTACTGGAAAGGGGCGCCTAAAATTGACAAACTGAATATAAAGATTGTGGATGCCAGTCAGGTTTATGCTGGACTGCAGTCAGGGGAAATTGATATTACCCATCACACAATGACCGCGGTTCCACAGGAGGATTTTGACAGTATTGAAGCTCTTGAAAATGTGGAGACTGTGTATGGTTCACCTATAACCAACCAGTCAGCATTTATCCAGACTGTTAATATACCGGATGCAAGGGTGCGCCAGGCTCTTCTTTATGCCATTGACAGGCAGCAGCTGGTAGACCAGCTTTTAAAGGGACATGGAGAGGTGGTGGACGGATTCCTTTCTTCTGCAAGTCCGTTCTTTGATGAAAGTATTACTCCTGTTCCTTATGACCCTGAAAAGGCAAAGGCGCTTTTGGAGGAAGCAGGGTGGGACGGCTCGCAGACACTCCGCTTTTATGTAAATTCTGGTGACAGCACATTTGTGAATGGCGCTCAGGTGCTTGTGGCACAGTGGGCGGCTGTGGGTATCAAAGTGGAAGTGCAGACTGTGGACTTAGCCACCCTTATGTCCATTGCAGGAACGACAGATTATGATATTATGGCGGTGCAGTATACTTATGCTCCGGTTGACCCTTATCCAGACGCAGGATGGCTTCTGGGCGGAGAAGGAAGCTGGACAGGATATGCCAGTGAGGAGATTAACGAAGCGCTGGCAGGAACTCAGATGACCAGCGATATTGAAGAGATTAAAGAACTGTATTCTATCGTTGATAAAAAGGTACAGGAGGACGTTCCCATGTTTTCTGTATATATTATCAGTGCGCAGGGGGCAGTTAGCAAGCGCCTAAGCGGTGCGCAGCCCAGCGCTTATGGTTTCTTTAATGATGTGCAGAACTGGGATGTTGCAGAATAAAGGTTGTGTGAAGACAAAGTAAGTTTATGGATTTCGCAATTGGCTGTGTTGTATAATAGATTGTGAGGAAAAAGGTATGTCACATTTGCTGGAAGTTCAGGGACTGACAACTGCTTTTACCAGTGATTATGGAGAAAGTGTCAGTGTGGACCATATTCATTTTCATGTAGACGCTGGAGAAGTTGTCTGCATTGTAGGTGAGTCCGGATGCGGAAAAAGTGTGACCTCATTGTCAATTATGGGATTGTTAAGAAGGGGCGGAGCTGTCATTGACGGCTCTGTCCTGTTTGATGGTAAGAATCTTCTTGCCATGACGGAAAAGGAGCTGGATAAATTAAGGGGCGATGAGATTACTATGATTTTCCAGGACCCGCTTACGTCCTTAAACCCTGTGTTTACAGTGGGGAACCAGATTACGGAAAGCATCAGGACACATATGAACCTGCCCAAAGAAGAGGCAGTAAAGCGGGCAGAGAGCCTTCTTCAAAAGGTAGGAATGCCAGACCCCCAGGGGACTATGAAAAAGTTTCCCCATACCTTGTCAGGAGGGATGCGTCAGAGAGTTATGATTGCAATGGCGCTGTCCTGTAATCCCAGGCTTTTGATTGCGGACGAGCCGACCACAGCGCTTGATGTCACCATTCAGGCCCAGATTATGGAGCTGCTTGGCGGTTTGCAGAAGGAAACGGGAATGTCCATGATACTGATTACCCATGACATTGGCCTGGTTGCTAATATGGCGGATCGGGTTCTTGTTATGTACGCAGGTCAGATTATTGAAGAGGCTCCGGTAAAGGAATTGTTTGAAAATCCCTGCCATCCATACACCAGAGCGCTTCTTGATACAGTTCCTACCATAAAAGATGGAGCGGAGAGAGAATTGTTTGCCATACCTGGTATTGTTCCTGAGAGCTATGATGATATCAGCGGATGCCGTTTTGCAGACCGGTGCAGGTACCGGAGAGAAGCATGTGATAAACCTCAGGAAGATTATGTATTTGGCCCCTGCCACAGGGCAAAATGTATTGTCATGAAGGAAGGGGGGATACCTACACATGAGCATAAATAAGAAGCTTCCAATGATACAGGTAGAAGATTTAAAGGTGTATTATCCCGTAAAAGGAGGAATTATTAACCATACAACCGGATATGTAAAGGCAGTGGATGGAGTCAGCTTTTCTATTATGGAAGGAGAAACCTTAGGGTTGGTGGGAGAATCCGGCTGTGGGAAATCCACTATTGGAAGACAGCTGGTGGGTCTTGAGCATCCCACAAAAGGCAGGATTTTTTATCAGGGCAGGGATTTGGCTTTGCTGAAAAAGGGGGAAATGCGGGAAATCAGAACCCAGCTTCAGATGGTGTTCCAGGACCCCTATTCTTCTTTAAATCCCAGAAAACATATATTTGAAATTCTGTCACAACCAATGCTTTACCATAAAATATCCACCAAAAAAACGGTAGAGAAGGATATAATAAAGATTTTGGATATGGTGGGACTTCCAAGAAATGTTCTTGGCAGATATCCTCATGAATTTTCAGGAGGGCAGCGTCAGAGAATCGGTATAGCAAAAGCCCTTTCCTTAAACCCTAAATTTATTGTGTGCGATGAGCCGGTAAGCGCCCTGGATGTTTCTATACAGGCCCAAATTCTGAACCTGCTTAAAAATCTGCAAAAGGAGCTGGGGCTTACCTTGCTTTTTGTAGGACATGGGCTGGGAGCGGTAAATTATGTCAGTGACAAAGTGGCGGTTATGTATTTGGGGAAAATTGTGGAGACTGGTGAAGCAAAAGAGATTTTTAACCATCCAATCCATCCATATACAAAGGCGCTGCTGGAGGCGGTGCCTGTGCCGGACCCTGGGGAAAGGGAAAAGAGAAGAAAGCTTTTACAAGGGGAAATTGGCAATAATTCCAATCCGCCGGAAGGTTGTCCATTTCACCCCAGATGTCTCCAGGCTACGGAGATTTGCGGACAAAAGGAGCCGAAACTTCTGGAAACTGCTGATGGTTCCGGGCATGATGCAGCTTGTCCCATTATCATGTGCGGTGGGAACGATTATGCCGACACGCTTTAGCGCTTTACATTGAAAGCTTCGGGGAACTTTAAGGCAGGGCATAGAATGTCTGGTAAGGAGGAACAGGGAATTGGGGAAATACATTATTAAGAGAATTTTGATTGCCATTCCGGTTTTAATAGGCATTACAATTATAGATTATGCAATTATGTGTATGGCGGGCAGCCCGCTGGAAATGCTGCAGGGGCCAAGAGTTTCCCAGGCGGCGGTAGAAGCCAAAAAAATAGCCCTTGGACTGGACAAACCTGTTTATGTGCAGTACTTTGTCTGGCTGGGACAGCTTCTTAGAGGAAATATGGGATATTCCATTAAATCTTATCAGCCGGTTGCTGAAATGATTAGCAGTCATTTGGGTCCCACACTGCTGCTGATGGGAGTATCTCTTTTAGCAAGTCTTCTTCTGGCAGTTCCGGCAGGGATTTACAGCGCCATCCACCAATATTCCAAGGGAGACTATGCAGTTGTAACCTTTTCTTTTCTGGGAAGCAGTATACCAGGCTTCTTTTTGTCGTTGCTGCTTATTTATATTTTTACTGTTAAGCTGGGATGGCTCCCTTCCAGCGGAATGATAACTCTTGGTACTGAAGGCGGGGCAGGAGATGTGGCAAAGCATATGATTATGCCGGTGGTGGTGCTTGCAGCTTCCATGGCAGGCAGTAATATCAGGTATATAAGAAGCGCCGTACTGGAGATTTTACAGCAGGATTATCTGCGCACAGCAAAGGCAAAAGGAATTGGACACTTTAAGGTGATTAATAAACATGCCCTGCGCAATGCCCTGGTACCCATTGTGACAGTAATCGGCATGGAAATTCCGGTCCTGTTTGGCGGCGCTGTTATTATAGAGCAGGTGTTTTCATGGCCAGGGCTGGGGCTTATGACAATGAGCGCCATCACAAGCAGGGACTATCCGGTAATTATGGGTGTGTGTCTGTTGTCGGCAGTTGTTGTCCTTTTTGCAAATCTGGTAACAGATATTTTGTATGCTCTGGTGGACCCTACCATCCAACTTGATTAGGAGGGGATAATGAAAAATAAAAATTACCATGAGACAAAAGAATATACAGAGAAGAGAATTTACGGGGCAAGGGAAGAGACAGGCTCTGTGAAAAAAGATATTGCAAACGAAAGTTACAGGCAGACTGTTTTCCGGCGTTTCCGGCATCATCATCTGGCAATGATAAGCCTTGCAGTAGTGGCGCTTTTAGGCGGGGCAGCGCTCCTTGCTCCGGTGATAGCTCCTTATGAGCCGGATGCCATTGTGGGTCCTTTTGGAGGGGCGCCCAGCAAGGAATTCTGGTTGGGAACAGATCAGATTGGACGGGACGTACTTAGCAGACTTTTGTATGCCATGCGGATTTCACTGCTGGTGGGGGTTATGGCAACCTTAATTTCCACAGCGATTGGCGTAGTGCTGGGACTGATTGCCGGTTACTTTGGTGGCGTGGCGGATATGATTATTATGCGGTTTACAGATATGGTAATGTCTTTCCCCTATATTCTTCTTGTGCTGGTGGCAGCGGCTATTTTTAAACCTGGATTGTGGAATATTATTTTGATTCTTGGGTTTGTGGACTGGCCAGGGATAGCAAGACTGGTGCGTGGGAATGTACTTAGCCTTAGGGAAACCAATTTTATAAAAGGAAATCTTGTGGCGGGCATGTCCACAGGTCATATTTTATTTTCAGAGATACTTCCCAATACAGTGGCGCCTATTTTGGTATATGCAACTTCTGTGCTGGCCCTTTCCATGCTGGATGAAGCTGCCTTAAGCTTTTTGGGGCAGGGGGTACAGCTTCCTACGCCAAGTCTCGGCAATATGTTAAATGGCGCACAGTCCCTTACAGTGCTAACCAAGCAGCCCTGGCTGTGGATACCGGCCGGGCTTTTAATTGTGGTGCTGGTGATGGCAATTAATTTTATCGGGGATGCCCTTCGGGATGCGCTTGATCCGAATAGCAGAGGGTAGTTCTATTGCAAAAGAAAAATTCCGGCTGGGAAAGATGAGGGTTTCTATATTATTGCCAGCGGGAATAGGAATATTTGAAAGCAACAGCATAAAGGCACATGGAACAATAATTTGACCATGTGCTTTTTTGATGTCCAAAGAAAGGAGCAATGGCACGGCGTAAAATATATTTTAGAAATTATGTATTGACTGTCCTGTAACTGTACGGTTTATGCTGATAACATGAAAGTTAAAAGTGAAAATTCAGGAGGACAAAACATATGGAAAACCAAAATACTTATTTGAAACCCGTAACACTAAAAAATATTTTAAAATTTGCAGTTCCAACCATTGCCATGACTGTATTTATGTCTTTTTATACAATGGTTGACGGTTTGTTTGTGTCAAATTTAATTGGAACAGACGCGCTTTCGGCAATCAATCTGACGGCTCCTGTTATTTTGCTGGTCACTGCCATTTCCACTATGCTTGCAACGGGCGGAAGTGCGGCTATTATGAAAAAAATGGGTGAACACAAAACGCAAGAGGCAAAGGAGGACTTTACTTTCCTTATTCTTGTTAATGTATTAGCAGGGATTGTTATGTGCATGCTTGGGTATCTGTTAATGGGGCGTATTTTTGCAAAAATGGGACTTTCCACAGAGGTGGAAGGGTATTGTGTGGAGTATTTAAGCCGGTACCTTGTGTTTACCGTACCTATTCTTCTGATGAATAATTTTACGCTCTATATGATTGCCAGTGAAAAGGCGGCGCTTTCCTTAGTGTGTTCTGTAACGGGAGGCGTTCTTAACATGGCGCTTGATTATGTGTTTATTGCAGGATTTGACATGGGAATTGGCGGGGCGGCAATTGCAACAGGCTTGGGGTATTCGGTAACAGCGGTTGTTGGATTATTTGTTTTCAGTCAGAAAAAGAGCCTTCTGCATTTTAAGAAACCGGTTTTCCGGTTTAGGGTTCTTGTAAGTGCGGCCACAAATGGATGTTCAGAAATGGCCACAGCGCTTGTCAACGGAATTATTACAATGATGTTTAACTGGACGATGCTTCATTATGTGGGGGAAGATGGCGTAGCAGCTGTTACAATTATTATGTATGTACTGATGTTTGCAAGTTCTCTATACACAGGTTATTCTTATGGCGTAGCGCCTATGCTGAGCTTTTACCATGGAGAACAGAATCACGAGAAATTAAAGAAGCTAGTGGCAGTCAGTCTGAAAGTAATAGCGCTGATTTCTGTCATAACAGTGGCGGCATCCTTTATACTGACCAAACCGCTTGTATCGGTTTTTGCCCGCCCGGATAATCCGGTGTATGGGCTGGCAGTAACAGGAAACAGAATATGTACCATAGCGTTGTTTTTTATTGGATTTAATATTTTTGCCAGCGGAATGTTTACTGCACTGTCCAATGGAGTGGTTTCAGCAGTTCTTGCATTTTCAAGGTCGTTTGTATTTATGCTGATTACAATGATAGCGCTTCCGATAATTTTGGGCGTGAATGGGGTCTGGCTTGCCACGCCTGTGGCGGAACTTATGGCACTTACCTTGTCTGCGTTTATGTTCCTGAAATACAGAAGGAAATACGGATATTAATGAAGTTTATAATAAAATGACGACGCTTGATTACTTTCTTGCCTATAACTTAATTAGAGTTTATAATAACATGAAAGAGCGCACGGTGTGAAATTACAGGCAATTGTAATTCTTAAATTGTCAAATATGTTTTATTGACCATCAAAATATGTACCGTAAAAGATTTTATCTTCAGAAAGGAAACTGGAATTATGGAAAGAGAGTTAGAAACATATCGCAAGAAACTAAGCGGCTATTACAATCCTGCAGGGGAGCTGGCACAGTATCCGTCAAAGCGGCCAATGAGAATTCTTGCGCTTATAGAAATTGCCGGAAAGTTTGATTTGGAGAAAAGATATACAGAAAAAGAAGTGAATGAAATTATTAAGGAGTCTATTGCTTTTGGAGATATTGAGCTGGTGAGAAGGGAAATGTTCCAATATAAGCTGATTGGAAGGCTGCGGGATGGGTCACAGTATTGGGCGGAGCCGGACTGGAAAAGTAATTATAAAGAGTATCTTTGAGCAATATAGACAGGCGCAGGGAAATATACAATCTGGCAGATACGGGAATAAGATATGGAATAAAGGAGAGGCGGACAATGACACAATTGGAAGAAAAACTTATAAATTGTTTTGAGTGGTTTCACAGGCGTCCGGAGTTGTCTTATGAAGAATATGATACAACAGAAAAAATAAAAGAAATCCTGACAGAGGAAGGAGTGGAAATCCTTCCTCTGCAATTAGAGACAGGGCTTGTGGCAGTAGTAAGAGGAGAAAAAGAAGGACCAGTGCAGGCGCTGCGCTGCGATATTGACGCATTGCCGGTTCAGGAAGAGACAAAGCTTTCTTATGCCTCAGAGTATCAGGGAAAAATGCACGCCTGTGGGCACGATTTTCATATAACGGCAGGAATTGGGTGCGCTGTTTTGCTAAATGAGAGGAAAGAAATGCTTGCAGGGACTGTGAAAATCATTTTCCAGCCGGCAGAAGAAACGTCTCTGGGTGCATTAAAAATACTAGAAACCGATGTGATGGATGATGTGCAGTTAATCTGGGGAATCCATGCGGACCCAACCAATGAAGTGGGAACCATTGGAATCAGAGAAGGATATGTGACTGCAGCGGTAGACCGTTTTGTGATTACCATTAGAGGAATGGGGTGTCATGGAGCCCACCCGGACGATGGCATCGACCCAATTCCGGCGGCAGCGGCAGTTGTCCAGGCTTTTCAGACCATTGTAACAAGAAACATAAATGCCTTTCATCCCTCACTGATTAGTGTTACAAGAATACAGGCAGGAAATACATGGAATGTGATACCGGAAACAGCAGCGCTGGAGGGGACCGTGCGCACTATGGACAGGAAGGACAGAATTTTATTTGAAAAGAGAGTGAAGGAAATTGCTAAAAGCACGGCAACGGCTTACGGGACGGAGGCAGAAATAGAGTGGACGGCAGGGTCGCCAGCCACTTTTAACGATGGGAAAATGGTGGAAAAGGCTATCAAAGCAGCGAAAACATGTGGTTTTGAGACAGTTCCGGAAGAAAGCTCTATGGGAGGGGATGACTTTTCTTTTTTGGAGGAAAAGATTCCAGGATGCTATATCAAAGTGGGGACTGGCAGAGGACAATTGATTCACCAGCCGGGATTTTGTGTAGATAAGAGAGTGATACTTCCGACTGCAGAGTATCTAGCGGCGTTAATGGGCGTTCCGGTGTCGGTTTAAGAAGGCATCAGGAAAACTGGAATATAAAGATATTGGATAGGTTATGACAGAAAATGGGGAGAAGAGATTTGTCAGGAAAATAACGGAGGAAAGAAAAACTGCATTTATTCAGTGGATATAGGAGAAAATGATTACAATTGGAATATGTGACGACCAAAATTATATTGTGGATATTTTAAATGAGAAAATTGAGATATGTATTAGTGAACATTTTATTCAGGCTGAATTTTTAAAGTTTTATTCAGGAAAGGAATTATTAGATTGCGGACAGCAAATTGATTTGCTTTTTCTTGATATTGACATGCCTGAAACAGATGGAATTGAAACTGGTATACGCTTTCGTAATAAAAACAAAGATTGTAAAATTGTTATGACGTCTGTAAGAAGTGACCGGATGAAGGAAGCGTTCCTTCTGGAAGCATACAGGTTTATCACAAAACCATTTGATGATGCAGAGATTAGGGAAGCAATAGATTCGTTTGTAAAAGGGCGGGTGGGCTGGCAGAAGATTTTATTATATGACAGACGTAAGGCAGTTGAGATATATCAGCATCAGATTATGTTAATACAGACTTTTGACAGTTACACAGAATTTACTGTGGGAACGAATGTTCTTAGAAGTGAAAAGTCATTGAAAGAACTGGAGATGGAGCTGGATGGACGTCTGTTTGCCAGAGTTGATAAAAAATACATAGTCAATTTTAAAAATATTGACAGGTTTGAAAACGGAATGGTATTAATTTTGGGAAAACAGATTAAGGTATCGCGCAGAAGGCTCCGTGGATTTGAAGAACACTATAGAGAGTTTGACTTAAGATACCGTTAGGAGATACTTATGAACAGCTTCACAATTGACCGATAAGGAAGTTAAAGGACCGATAAGGGAGTTTAAGTTGAAGGTATAGGCTTATTCTGTTATATATGAGTTAAGGATTAAATACAGGGGAAAAGCAGGAGGACACTATGAAGAAAAGAATTTTTGCATTATTTGTTTTACTTTTTGTTTTTTCGCTTACAGCCTGTGGTGAAAAAAAGAATGAGGTTCAGCTTGAGGCTTTAGAAAAGAATGAGGCCCTTATATCCAAGGCTGCACCCTGCAGTGCTGTGGATGAGGTCCGAAAGGCTGGAATTCCCATGGAGGATGAACCTTTTGACATCCAGAATAATGAAGAAAAGGGACTGGAAAGTGTCACTTATCTGGTTCAGAATGAAAAATTCGCTCTTAGTCTGGCAGGATGTGATATTAAGAGCAGTTTCTTTCAATTTATTAATGGAAAGCTATCTAACATTACTATTAACCTTACTGACAGCAGCTCTTATGAGGCCGTTAAAGCGGAGATGACAAAACTTTATGGAGAGCCATCGATAGATGAATCTATGGAGGGATTTGTTATGAACCTCTGGGAGTTTCAGGCAGATTATCCAGTCCGGGCGACGGTGATTGGTCATTTAACAGATGGAAAGGTCGTTTCAGGAAGCTTCCAAGTATCATATATCTGGTTTGAAACAGAGGATTAGCAAGGTTATGGCTCCAATAAAACAGATTTATTTAGCAAACGTATAAATCAGGCGGCTTAAAGGCCGCCTGATTATTTTACAAATATTAAATTAGGAATTAAAAAAGCTGGTTAAAATCTATCAAATAGATAAACTGCTTGCAGCCTTACTGATTTTTTTACAATAAAGCGTCAATAATTTCCATGCACCGCGTCCTGACCAATAAAGCAGAGCGCCAATAACCAGAGAAATGATAAACTCTATTATAGGGTTAAAAGTAACAATCCCTCCTAGAAAGATTCCGATGTTCTCTACATAAGGAATACCGAGAGTAAATATATAGTTAAACATTTTTACTGCAGCTAAAATCGGACATATGATACCGAAAAAGATAAAAGTAGGGGCAATAATAGCCAGACAAGGAATAACTATCATTCCTGAAAATCCTACTAAACTGCAAAAAGCACAAATAACCAAAAATCTGTTCCAGCTAAATTTGTTTTCCTTTGAAAGCAAGTTGCCAAGGTAAGCTTTTGCCAAATCTTTCGGATTCCCTAATCTTTCGATTATCTGTTCAGCAGGAATGCCATTACTTTGTAATTCCTGCATCTCGCTTTTGATTTCTTTTATAATATCTACCCGTTCGGAAACAGCAACAGGTCTTAAATATTTTTCCATTTTCTCAAGATATTCGTTTAATAATTTTTCCATAATTATTCTCCTTTGATTTCATTAATAACGTTAAGTAAATTTTCCCATTCAACAGACATAGCAGCAATATATGCCTGCCCTTTGTCTGTAATTGAGTAATATTTTCTTGGCGGTAAACCCTCTGCGCTTTCCTGCCATGAGGAAGAAATACATTCTTCTTTCTGTAACCTCCTCAATAACGGATAGATGGTATTCTCTTTAGCGGCAATAATGGGATATTTTTCCAATGTGCTAATAATTTTATATCCATAAAATGGCCGCTGCCGTATCATAAGCAGAATACAAAACTCAAGTGTTCCCCGTTTGAGCTGAGATTTCCAATCGTCAATATTCATATACTGTACCTCCTACATGTATATCGTACAACACAGTATACTATATGTCAATAGTATATTAAAAAATAACACTAAAAAGAGGAGCAAAGCTTTTATGTCTAAAATTTTAGAAATGATTTCTGTATTAGTGCGTGATATTCTATTAAGAGAATGGGAAGGAGAATGATTGGACTACCATTTTGAGAACCTGTCGGTTGCTTATCAGCTGCATTAGGTGTATTATTATAGGACATCAGGTGGTAAGATAAAAATAACAGGTCAGGAGAAAAGGTTGATGAAACATAAAATAAAAATAATTATGATTCTGGCGGTTTTGGGTACATTATATATGAATGGTTGTCAGACAGGCGTTTCCAAAGAAGGAGGCGAAGTATTGGAGAATTCATATATGAAAATATCAGCAGAAGAAGCAAAGGAAATTATGGACAGCACAGATGATTTTGCGCTTGTTGATGTAAGGGAAGCGGATGAATATGCCCAGGGACATATACAGGACGCGTTGCTCATACCGTATGGTGAAATCGGACAGAGGGCCAAGACGGAACTTACTGATAAGGAACAGACAATATTGGTATATTGCCGCAGCGGCAGGAGGAGCGCCATAGCGGCAAAGACACTGGCAGAGCTTGGTTATACGAATGTTAAGGATTTTGGAGGGATAAATGACTGGCTGGATTATGTTGGAAGTTTGCAGGAGGATGAATAAGGGTCTGGTGCGGTATCATAAGCGTTGCTTGTGATATGCGGGGGAAAAGCAATATGAATAACATACAAGAAGAGAATAGAAAATTTAACCGTTTTATTGGAAATCCACAGGATTTAGTTACAGCTTATAGTCAGACACGTGCGGGGTTTTTACAAATTGCATTGGAAAAGAATATGCTCAGCGACCCCTATGTGAAAAACGCACTGGCATTTAAAACTATGGCCGCCGGGACTTTAGAAGCGAATGAGCTTCTTTATAAATCTTCAGTGCGTTCTTTTATGCTTACTGCAGCAGGCTTATCGGATAAATCCATGCAATATTTAAGCGAAGAGGACCAGACAGCAGCTATTAAAGAATTAATAGAGAAGTTTCTTAAACCAGCGGGTGAGAATTATCTTGATGAAGCAGTTTATAGGTATTTGTTAATAAAGGGCGATGCTGTAGGGGGGATGATGAGAAACCGTATAGGGGCATTGGGGCAGGAAAAACTTATACGCACTATACTTTCCTGCATGAATGTTCAGGGAATCTTTTATGAATGGATGCCAAATGAAAAAGGTTCATACATATGGAAAGCTAAAAGTGAAAATGATACAGGTATAGAGAAAATTACAAAGGCTATTTGCTGGAACTGCGGGCAAAGAGAAAGGCTTCTTGCATTTAATCTTAATATTCCTGTTGTCAGAAAAAATGTGGATATATGTCTTTTTGAAGTAAC
>CAMUHA010000082.1 GCA_947088515.1 uncultured bacterium | reverse complement strand
CTGCGGACATATTGATACGCGTTTTGAAAGTGTTCTTCCAGTACCTCTAATTCTTTTCCTTCCACTTCATCCCAGTCAATTCCAAATGCCTGACACCGCCCTTTTATACTTCCTGCCACCCCGTCGCTTACCTTTGTCGTCATAGCATATTGATTGTTTTCTATTACAAACAAAACAGGAATGTTGTATAAGGAAGCCATGTTAAAGGTTTCATATACGACTCCCTGTCCCAGAGTTCCATCCCCCAGAAATACCACTGCAATATTTTCTGTTCCCTTTATCTTTTCTGCAAAGGCCATACCCGCTGCATTAGGTACAATCCCTCCCTGTACGCCATTGGAATAAAAATTTTTAAAATGAATATGCTGGCTTCCGCCCCGCCCTTCACATACTCCATTTTCACGTGACATAATTTCAGCAAGCAATGCCTCTGCACTTCCTCCATAAGCCAGATAATGCCCGTGACATCTGTGATTGCTAAATACAATGTCATTTTCACCAATATATTCCATTGCTGCCAATGCCACCGCTTCCTGTCCAATGCAGGTATGGGTTGTTCCAGATAAAAGATTTTGAGCAAACAGTTCCAGAATCTTTTGCTCAAACATTCGAATCAATATCAGTTTATGGTATTTTTCCATCAGCTTACACATAGCGTTTCTCCTGTTATTTCTTGTATTTAAGGGATTCTTAAATCCTTATACAAGTCACCAATATCAATAATTGCCGGCATATGCTTTGCCCGCCTGCCTGACATGGGCGGATATTTCAGATACTCTTCCGAATATATAGAGCTTAATACTTCTTCGTAATTAGCCGGCACATAAAACCGGGAGCCTTCAAAAGAAATTTCATTTAGGTTTTCATATGTTTCTCTCCTTGTATGGACCACATTGTAAGGATTTCTTTTAAAGCTTAAATAGGCAAGCTTGCCAGTCGGCTTTTTTATCAGTGTTGCCCACCTCATAAATCTTTTATAGGCAGTTTTATTTGAAATTTTGCTCAGCAACATGTAATAGGTTTTCTTTTTTCTAGCTGCAATAGCTCCCATATGCGACCACACTACGCTTTTGTAAAATTTACATATTTTATGCTGTATCTTGTGAATGATTTTCAGATTACTTCCATTAAAAAGAGGAAAAATATCCATAAACACACCAAGATGCGTATCAAATGTATTCCTCATTTCCCGGCAGTAAATAGTTCCATTTCTCTTAATTTGGATAAAAGTCAGATTACAATCCTTATCTGTTTCTTGTGTTCTTAAAAAGAACTTTTCTAAATCAAGCTCTTTAGGGGCAATTTTTACAAACTTTTCATAATCCTCATATAACATGGCAACATCTATGTCGTCATCCCAGGGAATAAAACCGCTGTGTCTGACCGCTCCCAGTAACGTACCAGAATATAACACATACTTTAATCCATTCTTTCTGCATATACGGTCAAATTCTTTAAGCATTTCCAGTTCAATCAGCTGTATTCTCCGCATAATTTCCGGTCCAACCACAGAAGCCTTATTCATGGTTTTTGATTGAAGCGCTTCATAAGTTTTTTTATTGTAATATCCGTCTATCCAATTTTCTGTATCTACGAGAATACTATATGTATGTCCTTGAAAGGTAACTTCTTTTAATTGCTGATAAGTTTCAGCCAGATAGCTTATTCCTTGATTCACATTCATTGTTGGTATAAAAACATATTTTGATTCTTTTTCCCCGTATCTGGTAATCAATTCTTTTATCTGTTCAAAAGAATACTGGTTCCTCTGGAAATAATAGAAGGAACTTTTTAATAATTTCATGCTATTTTTTATACGCAGATTACGGATTGAAACCTTTTTTGTCTGTTTACATCGTCTGAATAACGTATACTGCTTCTTTATTTTCTGAAATTCCTTTTCCGTATTTCCAACGTAACAGATGGGATATATATTTATAAAATAATCATAATACACTTCATCTTTTTTTCTTTCTTCCGGCAGCTTTACCCCGCTTCTTTTGCACAGCCTGACAAATAACTCCTCAAATTGCTCACAATTCTGACTGTCTAAAATATAGTAATCAGTCTTACATAATCTCTTCTTACATGTTTCAATAAAACGAAGCCAGGATGGATATAGCATCCCAATCGCTATGTTTTCCATGTAAGGCGCAAACCCACCATATTCCTGCCATGCCGCTATGGAACCAGCCAGTAATGTATATGGTATCTTTTCTTCCCCGCAGATTTTATGAAGCAAATCAGCCAACTCCAACTGGACTCTTTGACTCATTCCTAACTCTTCCATCTCATTTTCCTTCCCATCCTCATTTACCAGCTATCTTTGCTTATAAATATATTTTAAATAATGAAATATCTTCTCCCCTGCAAGCCCATCCAGATTAGGAAACGCATCCTTTACTGCCTGATTTCTTTTTTCAAATAAAGGGTCTTTCTGATTAATGACATTATCCCGGAACTTTTCAAAAGTAAGCTTATCTTTTCCAAGCCTGAAATAATTTATATTCCGGTCTAATGGAGAATTTTGCATTATCTTTGCATCCGTTTTCTTTTGAAAAATCAATACAGGTTTACCTGTTACCATGTATTCATTAATCAGTGAACTCCATGTTGAAATAAGCGCATCTGAACAATAAAACGCATCAAAATAATCTCCGGTTTCATCTACAATTCCATTATCTGCCCGCTTTACCCTTTTCTCAAAATAATTGACAAACTCAAGACATTCTCTGAATCTTCCTGCAAGCATATTTTTTAAAAGCGGATGCGGACGCCATATTAGCGCGCAATCATCCCGGTCAATAAATGTCTGTAAAATTTCCTTGTGGAATTTAACCGCATAATTATCTGCAGACTTGGCGTAATTAAGCGCTTTAGGAAAATAAGATAAGTGTGTATTTAATAAAAAAACCTTTTTTCCTTCTATTTTATCTTTCCATGCCTGCGGCATAATGCGTTTTCTTTGCTCATTTTTAATAACCGCGTCAATTTTAGGTGAACCAAATGCCAGTATTTTATTACTTTGATGCCCAAACTCTTCAAATAATTTTTTTACTTTCCCAGATTGTGCAATCACAAAATCTGAATGATATACCCCTGGCATTGTAAACATAAACGCCTGCTTTTCCGCTTTAAATGTTCCAACCGTAAAGTATGGGCTATAGATTAGCATTTCTGAATTATTTTTTAAATTAGATGAATAATAACATTGAGGCACTCTTGTAAGATTGTTACACTCATCATACGGATTATGGATAAATATCATATCAGGATGGCTTTGTTCTGGTGAATATTCTCTATAATCTGTTATTTCAACATTTTCAGGAAATCTTTCTGCCTCATATTGAAACTTTACATTGTTTATATCAGCAATATCATAATAGGGCAGTGGTACCACTTTAACTTTACATTCATTATCTTGTTTTGCCGCTTCCCAAATGGAGGCAAGACTGGTCCACATATCCGCTTTGTACGGCATAAAAACAATTTCTAATTTGTCTTCCCTGACTTCATATATAATCTTGTTTTTTATAATCTGGATTTCACGCTCCATTTTTGCAAGTATTTCTTTTTTATGCTGTACGTTTTTTGCCTCGCCATACTGGTAAACCTCTTCACAATACGCTTCTAAATTATGGATAACTCCAGTGTTGTCATCACCTGATTGCTCTATTCGGTTTCCCGTCATAATCGCGGCTTCCTGAAGTTGTATAAGACATTGACAGATGTCCGCATCCCGCTTTTTATCTGCCAGTTTTTTTAATATTTTATGCGCTTCTTTAATTGTTTCTATCAGGTTCAGTATTTCATGTTTCATGTAAACACGCATATTTTCATCTCCCCAGTGTTTACTCTTCAAATTCGTATATAATAAGGCATATATACTTAAACTTTAATTTTTTATTTGCAGAACTATTATCTGCAGATAAACCCTAAATTTTTTCTGGTTTATAAAATAAGGTATATTGGTCATTTGAATTGAATACTCTATCCATCTGTCAAATGATGCGTTCCTCACGCTTCGCTCCCCGCTAATCACTCTAAGCCGTGTTCACAAGGTCCTGGCATACCCAATACGCAGGTCACTACCTGCCTTCTAATGCCGACTTTTATTTTTCTATCGCAGGCAGTTCCATTGCTGGTTCCCTTTACCTGCTTATCATGAACATTCCTTTTGGTCCCAGGCATGAAAAAATGCTTAAAGGTAAAATCCCAACTTTGCGCCAGAATCTATCCTAAGGATTATTCTTATGATCTTGATTAAGTTTCCCTCCACCTTCACCACGTTTTTTGGCATTCTGCGCAGCGTTGGTCTTTTCCTCTGTACTGTATCCGCAAAACTGACATGAGAATATTTCTTTCTGCTTTTGACAAATCATTCCACATCTGCTACATTCACTGCTAATATCCTTCCCTATAACCTCTGCTACTTCAACCGATTGTTCCCTGCATTTCCAGATCAGACGTTTCCTGATATACCCTCTTTGCCAAAGAGTCGCATAGTAATTAATTTTCCGGTTCTTTCCACCCGCCTGCGGCTTCGGAAGCCTTGGCATATAAACAATTCCAGGCTTTTCTATACGAAGAAACCGGTTCAACTCCTGGTTAATATAGCTATGCAGTTTTTCTTCATAACTCCTCTTTCCCGCCCTGTATTTTTTACGTCCAGGATTGTCACTTCTATTTTGCTGATAGCTCCATGTCTGCTTCCGCATCCATTCCGTATACTCCATCTGATATTTACCTAAATCTTCTCCATATTTATGCCCACTATCAGTTGTCAGCATCACATTCATTCCTAATGACACTCCAACCTGATTGATATAATCCTCATGAATATGGACAGCCACATTTACAGGCGCTATAATCTCAACCCTTTCCTGCTCTGGGCATAATTTCATGTAAATTCTTGTTTTGTATTGATTTCCGTCAGTAAGCGGTATAAAAATACGTTTTCTTTTTTCCTTTATGGAAATGTATATTCCATGCTCCCCATAACGATACGCGCGTTCTGTCAGCGGAAATCCTTCTACCACACTGGTATGCAGCTTTATATGATACTTTCTCACCTGCCTGCATAAATAACGGTTCATACGTTCCCAATCCACCTGCTGCACAATTTTATCATATTGCTTCTGTATCTCATCTGGCAGATTATCTACAGGCTCCTGATTAAGAACCGCTATAAACGCATTACTAACCTTTAGCAGAAAACGAAGATAATGTTTTTCTTCTTTGGATAATCCCTCATTCTGTCCAATTAATTTTAAGATTCTGGATTTCGTCCTTATCCATTGGTTTTTTATATCCTTTATGGCATCAAGAACCGCAAGATGAAAATATACAGAAGGCATTTCCATCTGCTCCCTTATCCCGCTTATGGTCATTTCATTTTGTATTGTATATCCGGGATAAAGTTTCTTTAGACTTCCAATTCCACCATAGCGCTTATAAACATAATTCCTTATCTTGTTATAATCATCTGCAATCTCTTGAAGCTTTTCCATGTTTTCCTTTGGAACTGGTTCTTTATTATGCTGACGGATTGTTTTACATAATGTGCTTTTTGACATATCATATATCCAAAATGTTTACTTTTTGGTAATAAAAAATTATGGTGAAAATTTACCAAGAAAAAAACAGATGTGTTTCTTGATTTTGGAGAAATTTTATAGTATACTAACAGACAGTTCCATGAAAAAAAAATTACCAAAAAGTAAACATTTTGGTAATTTGTGATTTCTTTTTCGAAATAATCCAGAACGAAAATCAGGTTCTTCTTGTACATCAGAAGCTGCAAAGGAGAACTTTCGAAGGCGGCGGTGTACTGGCTTTTATTTTACCTGTATTACAGATATGCTTATCCTGGTTGAATTATTACAATACCCCAAAATGACAGACGGTTTTTATGTTGGAAGTTCATTTATTCATATCTACAGTATTAGGGCTTTATTTGGAAGGATATCTGTATCTTAAATATATTTCTGATGATGTGGAAAACGTTTTGGTGTTTTAGACAATATTGAAGATAGGCGCTGCTTTGGTTTTCTGTCTTGGAGTCATAACAACATTGTTGAAGTATTTTTTAACAAAAAACTGCACCCAAAAGAAAAATAGAGCCATAAGGTCTAAGGCGGTGGGAACATTTTTCTGAAAAGGGAATAAATAATACAAAGAAGGGCAGATACCTGCGGCTATATATACCATGGTCTGCCCAAAAAATTTTGTTATACGGCGTCTTTTGTTTTTCAAATAGGAAAGGTTTAAAAATGCCTGTCCCTATACCCTCTTTAAGGACACCATCTCTACTCTTTTTAAATTAGTCGAATGATTTAGAATATCGCCCGGCGTCACAAACATGGCATCCATCGGCATATCACAATTTATCAGTTCCAGAAAATGTTTAAAGCGGGAGCAAAATCCCTCTGCCCTTTGTGCTACAGATGCAATTTGTTTCTGCACCTTGTCTCCTTCCAGCTCCTTGTCACAGTTTCCCTGTTGTTCATTTTTTTCCGCTTCTGAAAACGCCACACACAATTCCTCACAAAGAGTTTCTTCCTCCCCCTCTTTCAGATAATCAGAAAAACTGCTGGTACAATTGCAGCCATTTTGGTTATTTGACAGATAATCAAACAGACGGATATTGTATGAATTATTTTCTCCAGAAGCGCTGTCAGCGTCATTCCACAGACAGCCACCTATAATTTTAATTTTATATTCGTCCCCACAGTCGTTAAAAATCTGATAAATATACTGGGAACACACCATTGCCCGCCCCTTATAATGCAGCGCATTCTGAATCATCAAATCCAGCTTCAGACAGGCTGCGTCAATGATACGGTCTGCAATCTTAAGAATCTTTGGCGTAGGCAGAATATAGCGGTAAATTAGCAGACCGCCCAAAAGTACCAGACCTGGGAAATCATATTTGTTCTTATTCTGCAAATAATCATCCGCACAGCACAACAATGGCCCGGCATCTGGTTCTGATGCAAGACGCAAAACATAAACATCATCTCCCTCTGATACCAATACCCGGTTTACCTGAACGCCATCGGCAAGATTTTCCGTAATGGAATCTTCCGTATAAGCCATAGCTGCATGACACACATCCGAATGTGACAATATGGCAATTGCTTTGCTAAACCAGCAATCCTCCGCTTTAAAAATAATAATATCACCTTTTTTCATATTCACCTCTTCGTGCTGCATCTTCCCATACCTCTTTAGCAGAAAGAGTTCCGGGTAATGCAATTTTTAGTTTTCTGCTCTGATGCCGCCTTCCAGCGCCAGGGACACATGAAATACACCCTCCTCATATGTCAATGTCATTACTCCGCGGTATTTATCTGCAAGCCTTCTGACAGAAGAAAGGCCAATGCCCTCCTGTCCTGTTTTGGCTGAGATAAATGTCTCCCCTTTCTTCTTAGGCAGCACAGAACAGGAATTATCCATAACAATAATAAGCCTTCCCTGTACAGTTTGTATACGGAGAATAATAAATCGTCTGCCTTTTTCTTTCCGCCGACAGGCCTCCAGTGCATTTTCCAGCAGATTTCCAATTAACACCACTGCATCTGCATCCGCTACCCCAATTCCTTCCGGGTATTCCACTTGCACTTCAAAGGAAATGCCATTCTCCCCGGCAAGCTCCCCATAATAGGCAATCAAGGCATTTACCGCCTGATTTTCACAGTAAGAAATAGGAAGGTCCGGGGGCAGGGAGGTAATATAACTCTGCATATAGCTTAGCAGAGCTTCCTTATCATCCTGCTGCACATATGCCTGTATTACTGCTAATGTCTGTCTTAAATCATGCCTTGCCCTTCTTGCATCATCCATGCGTTTTTTCAGATTCTCATATCGGACTGACTGCATTCCCAACTGGTAATTCTCTGCTTTTAATCGCATACTTGCGTTGCTCTCCTCCAAAAGGCGCATTACCAGATAGGTTACAAAAAGCGCCCCCAGGTTGAAAAAAACAGCAAAAAGCATATTGCTTGGGCTTACGGAAAAAGACATAACCCCGCCACCTGCATACATACTATAATAATAGGAAAGGCAGAAAGTAGCCGGTACCAGCCAGAGAAATCTCCAATACCTGCCATTTTCAGGAAAAACAATAAGACTTCTAAGCTTCCTTCCCAGCATCTGATAAACAAACGGATAACTGATAAGATAATCAATTATCAGCGCAGCAGAAATATATACAGAGTATGGACGTTGCGCTGCCTGTGGAAATATACGGCAGGCAAAATAATTAAACACAATTGTTGTGAAACTCCCATAATTTAAAATTGTCAGAAGGACAAAAAGAAGTTTCGTAAACTCTGCTCTGATAAAAATAACATAATAACCAAGGTAAAGCGCTATCCACAATACAGATAAAAACGCAGCAGTGTAAAGTCCTCTTAAGGCCGCAATGCGGCTTAACACCATAAAAATATAAAGCGCTATGGCCGCAACTGCAGTAAATTTTTCAGAAAAACGCAAAGAGTCTCTAAATGGCGCGACTGCAAGAATCAGATTAGGAAACAAATCCACTAAAACATAAAGCATAATTTCCATTATCCGAAAAAAATCCATGTTCCCAGTCCCCTTTACCTGCTTTTTTGCACAGGCATCTCCCTTACTTTGTGAAATAAAAATTCCGAATATATCTTTAAAATTTCGTTGTTATTTTTCTTTCTGAAAGGAATGCGTTCCCCACAATCCATAATAAAAGTCAGCTCATCCATATGCTCCACATGATTCATATTAATAATGCAGCCCCTATAGCACATCAGAAACTCAGGATAGGGAGCAAGCATCTGGTTCAGTTCTGAAAACGACATCCGGGAGCGCTGCATTCCAAAAGAGTTGGTGTGTATTTGGACATAGTGGCCGGAAATATCACAATAAATGATATCTTTCAAGGGAATTTTTATACTCTGGCAGCCGCCGGAAATCTCAATAAACCGCCTTTTTTTTAATTCATTTAGATTAACAGCACACATAAACTCTGCAACATCTTCATAAGAAATAGGCTTTACAAGGTACCCTGATGCCTGTACCTTATACCCCTCCACTGCATAATCCCGGCTGGCAGTGGCAAACGCAATTACAGCCAAAGGGTCCTTTTTCCTGATGGAATACGCCGTATCCATCCCTGATAGAGCCTTTAAATAATAATCAATAAAAATAATGTCATAGTTATCCTTTGCAAATGTACGAAGAAAATCTTCTCCACTGCCAAAGTTGGATATAATCGGCAATTCTCCCACATAGTTGTTTAAAAAATATGTATTTAAATGTGAGGTTATTACTTCACTGTCCTTCGTCAAGTCTTCAACAATTGCTATTTTCATAAGATGCGCTCTCACCTGGTATTAAAATGTAATATATAATTATAATTCCTTAAAATCCGATTTTCAACATTTGCGGCCAAATTGGTATGTTTAGATGTCAAAATATAGAAAATTTTTTCATAAATGGTAACATAATAACAGGTGCATTTAATACGGGATACAAGTGTCTGTCCCAAAGCAGTCTGAAAAATACAACAAACCAAAGAACAATGTAATCAGAAAGGAGCATACAAATGAGTAACAAATTAGTTGTCTTACAGGGAAAATCATTTTATGTGGAGCTTCAGTCAATGCTGGGGTCTACCAATTACGGCTGGTGTCTAAAGTCCATGCCGGAAGAACTTCTTCTTACAGGAACCCAAAACACCCACACAAGACCGGGAATCTCTCCCATGATGCAGCGCTTTTATTTTTCAGCTGTATCAGCAGAAACTACAAATGTGGAGGTTACTTTTGTACTTGCCTGCCTGTCAAATGTTTCAGATGTAACTGACGAATTTAAAGCTGAAATCCAGATTGTTCCCAGCAATTCAGATGAATTTGTATCTTACAGCGAAAACGGCCCGGCTCCCCAAGTCATATATGGCATTACCTATATGGGGGACCAGGAAACCGTGTGCGGTGACAATGCCGCTGCATTAAAATACGGATATCCCTGTGGAAATGACACCCCTTTCATAAGACGTCATTCCTGTGGCCCGGAGAACACTCCTTTTATACACGCAAACAGCTGCAACACAAATACTGCCTTTAAATATGGGTACCCTTGCGGCGTAAATGACGCTAATCTTAAGTACGGATACTCTTGCGGCGCAAACGATGCAAGACTTGCATATGGATACCCCTGTGGTGTAAATGATGCTAACCTTAAGTACGGATATCCCTGCGGTGTAAATGATGCCACCCTCAAATATGGATATCCGGTTATGGAATATGGTCTTCCTTATGCCACTGACCTTACGGCAATGCCATATGGACTTGTATATTCCAATAACGCCTGCGCTGATTACACCATGGACAGCCGTCCATATGGTATGGTATACACTGGCCAGGACGCCCGGTTATACGCCTTTCCAATGAATAAATAAGCTGAAGAGAGCGGAATTTTTAATACAGCCTTCTCTAAGACAGGCTCCTCATGGAAAATCCGGCTGCTTTTATGACGGTATTTTCTATGACCGGTTTGGGAGACTGTCTTAGAGAGAGCGGAACTTTTAATAGGAGAACATATGAAATATCAACCGATTACCTGCGTCTGGGAAGTGACTATGGGCTGTAATATGAGATGCGGCCATTGTGGGTCTTCCTGTGAAGCGCCTTTGCCAGACGAACTTACCACCAAAGAGGCTCTAAATTTGTGTGACCAGATTGCAGACTTAAAGCTTAAGTGGGTTACTCTCTCCGGCGGAGAACCCCTAACCAGAAGAGACATTGCCATGCTGGTAAAACGACTGACCAGTCAGGGCGTTGCCGTAAATATTATTACAAACGGATGGCTCCTGGATGAGAATATGGCAAAAGCTCTTAAAGACAGCGGTATTTCCACAGTAGCTGTCAGTATAGACGGCACCAGGGAAATCCACAACAGCATCCGAAAAGAAGGCGCTTTTGAACATGCCGAAAAGGCTTTTGCGGCGCTTAGAAGCCTAAAAATTAATACAGGCGCAGTAACAACCATTACCAACCAGAATATACAAATATTAAGCGAATTGAAAGAAGAACTGATTCGTATCGGTGTCAGCACGTGGCAGGTGCAGCTTGGACTGCCCATGGGAAATTTAAAAGACAAACCCGACTGGCTCCTTGCCCCTGAAAAAGTAAAAGATATTATAGACTTTTGTTATGATACTGCCAGAGAAGGCCGAATCAAAATTTATCCTGCAGACTGTATCGGATACTACACCAAAAAAGAACTTGCCATAAAAAAAATATCTTACCAGACAAATATGGTTTCCATCTGGGATGGCTGCAACGCCGGCGTCCGGGGATTTGGAATCTTACATAACGGGGAAATCTTAGGCTGCACCTCAATCCGGGATAAAGGCTACATTGAAGGCAGTATAAGGGAACGCAGTCTCCGGGAAATCTGGGAAGATGAAAACAGCTTTTCCTGGCGCCGAAATATAACTAAAGACCAACTCTCCGGCGACTGCCTCACTTGTACTTACAGCAGTAAATGCCTGGGGGGATGTCCCAATACCCGACTTACCATGGAAGGAAGCATTTATTCTGAAAACCGTTATTGCGCCTATAATCTTGAGTTAAAATATCTGAAGCAGAAATATGAAAGCTTCACAGCCCCACAGGATTTGTTCCTGCTCGCAGATAGCATGATAAGGCAGGGAGCGCATCAGGAAGCTGCCGCCGCACTGGGTCAGGTCCTTAAACTGGAACCGGAAAATATAAATGCCCTGCTTGCCAAAGGCTATGCAGAATTCATGTGCGGAAATTATGAACTGTGCAAGGAGGCCAACGCCAAAGCTCTGCAGCTGGATACAGGCAACCGGGAAGCGCTAAGAGGTTACGCCCATGCCCTTTACCGGCTGGGAGATACCAGCGAAAGCCTGCGCTGCATGAGAAAAGCCGCTTCCATGCCTGGCAAAAATCAGCAGGAATTTGCAAAAGATTTACGTGCAATGGAAACTGGCGTTTTATAAGGCTCTTATCAAATTAAGGTGCAAACCCAATAACCCTTTGGATGTTTTGCACCTTAACCCTTTGAAAATATAGCGGCATTTTACCTTATACACTGCCAAAATAGCTCTCCAGCAATTTCTGCAATATCATTTCTTCTGATATTTTACCCAAGCTTTCATTTTGGGAAAAATTTATCCATTCAAAATATATATCTTTTTCCACCATACCCCTGACATACCTGTCTCTGATTTCCTCATACTGTGTATCAGTAATTTCATTATCCTCTCCCATATCCATGCTATAATAATTGACTGTACTTACTTCCGTCTCCATATCTGTAAACCTTGAACATCTTCGTATGGAATCCTGATAAACTGTTCCTTCCTTCAAATAATAGAATCCGGTTTCGTCATAGCCTCCATAAATTCCTTCTCTTGTAAAGTCGTTCCCCTCATAATAGATAATGCCATCTTTGTCCTGATAAGCTTTGTTCTGTACTTGTACCAGGTCAAAATCCGCTCCCCATTCCCTTTCTTTCCCATCACACAGCCGTACCAGAGGCAGTTCTTCCACTTCTCCTTTATCCGTCATACTATAAAAATGATTCTGAGAATACCTTCCCGTCCCCTGCATAACATTTACTATCACCTCCAGACTGCCATCAAGGTCCATATCATACAATAAATAATTGCCCCAAACTTCTGTTCCTTCTCCCTCAAGCCACTTATTCCACTGTGCAGCATAGGCAGCTGCCTGTTCATATACCTTACTAAGGCTTTTGAGAGGTTCCATATATTTTGCATAGGGCTGCGGCATCTTCCATCCTTTATCCACTTGCGACAAAGGAGAAGCTTCCATTTTGTCCTCTGCTATTTTATACTCTGACGCCCAAATACCGCTGCACCAAAATGCAGACATAAAAAATAAAAATACTAATATGTATAATATAAATTTTGTTATTAACCTTCTAACTGTCTTTAACCCCCTGCTTTGTCCGCACCGCTGCATCAATCCCCCTCCTTCTGTCATTCATTATCCGTTTATAAATAGAACCCGTAAAAATACGGGTTCTCCTTATGAAAAAATCTATTTATTCTATTATGTATTTGTCGGCTACTTCCCCATAGGTCTTGCCGAAACGGTAATATCCAATTGCTCCTCCCCTGGAAATATTGTCTTCCACCTGTGGGTCAAAAACGTATTCAACGCCATCAATCACAATTACAGTCCACGCATGAGGCGTATAACCTCCATCCGCCTTGTGGGTCAGACCTCCCTGCACACGGCAGTCCAGCCCTATAGCTCTTACCATATATGCAAATGCTGCAGAATAATGGTCACAAACGCCATAATGACTGGTCAGAACATCATATACCATAAAATCGTCAAAAGACATATTCGCAGACATCAATACGACCCAGTTGTCGCTTATACCATATTCCGTATTCATAATCAGCCAGTCATAGCACGCCTTCACTTTGTCATAGGTTGTCATTTCTTCCGTAATAATCTGTGCAAATATGTGTTCAATTATATCGTTTACTTCCTTTGAACCTGACCATACCGGCGCTAAAACTGCAGAATTAATCACATCCTTTACGTTTCCGCCAGTTTTCTTTTGACTGCTGCGATCTGCTGTCGGAATTATTAAGGATACCTCTGCATCTGACATCGGTTTCCTTCCTTCCGCCCTTCCATGTTCCACATAATGTTGATAAAGTGCGGCTGCGTCTGTGCCATAAGCCGCCACTACATC
>CAMUHA010000081.1 GCA_947088515.1 uncultured bacterium | reverse complement strand
TAGAAGTATAGAAGTATAGAAGTATAGAAGTATAGAAGTATAGAAGTATAGAAGGATGCAGGGCGGCATGGCTGTTATTTTTAAGGATGAAATTGCCTGTGGAAAGAAGAGCTGCAAAGTAAAGGAAATAAAAAACACAAACATGTATGATTAGCAGTAAAAAGCTAATAATTGATGTAGAAAAGTTAAAAAGGAGAAATGAATTTAATGCACATTATCTTATTATCCGGAGGGTCAGGAAAACGTTTATGGCCTCTTTCTAATGATATTCGCTCCAAGCAGTTTATAAAGATTTTTAAGACAGCGGATGGAGAGTATGAATCCATGGTACAGCGCATGTACCATCAGATTCAGTCAGTGGATAAAGACGCCACCATTACAATTGCAACATCTAAAACACAGGTATCCTCCATACATAATCAGCTGGGAGATGGAGTCTCCATCTGTGTGGAACCCTGCAGGAGAGATACATTTCCGGCGATTGCCTTAGCGGCGTCTTATCTGCATGATATCATGAAAATTCCAGATAAAGAGGCAGTTGTGGTATGTCCGGTTGATCCTTTTGTAGAAAAGGATTACTTTGAAGCCTTAAAAGAAATGGGAAAGCTTGCAAAAGAAGGTGAGGCCAGTCTGGCGCTGATGGGAATTGAGCCTACGTATCCAAGCGAAAAATATGGTTATGTAATTCCTGAAAGTACAAATATGGTAAGCAAGGTACTGCACTTTAGGGAAAAGCCGGATGTGAGGCAGGCAGAAGAATATATCCGGCAGGGCGCTTTGTGGAATGGCGGTGTGTTTGCCTGCCGGCTGGAGTATGTGCTTGAAAAAGCCCATGATTTAATTGACTTTACGTGCTATCAGGATTTGTCTGCCCGGTATGATACTTTAAACAAAATCAGTTTTGATTATGCAGTGGCAGAGAAGGAAAAAAATATAAAGGTTATGCGCTTTAAGGGGCAGTGGAAGGATTTGGGCACATGGAATACACTGACAGAAGCCATGGAAGAAAACTGTATTGGAAAAGCGATATTAAATGAAAAGTGTGAAAATGTCCATGTTGTAAACGAACTGGATGTGCCTGTGCTGTGTATGGGGTTGAAGGATATAGTGGTTTCTGCAAGCCCGGAGGGAATTTTGGTATCAGATAAAGAACAGTCCAGCTACATTAAACCTTTTGTGGACAAAATAGACCAGCAGATTATGTTTGCGGAAAAATCATGGGGAAGCTTCCGGGTTTTGGATGCCACTGATGAAAGTCTTACGATTAAAGTTACCCTGCGGCCAGGTAATAAAATGAATTATCACAGCCATGAGAGAAGGGACGAGGTGTGGAATGTAATTTCTGGTGAGGGCAGAAGTATCATTGATGGTGTGGTGCGAAGAATAAGGGCAGGGGATATTGTACAGATGAAGGCAGGGAGCCGGCATACGGTGATAGCCGACAGTGAGTTAAAAATTATTGAAATACAGTCTGGCAGGGATATAAGCGTCCAGGATAAAGAAAAATTTGCCTTTCCCTGTCTGGATAAGCTAGACAGTTAGCAATAGAAGGCGGGTCATATAACCAATTCTGTGCTTGTAAGAAATATAAAATTGGAATATAATAATATCCAGATAACTAAAATGGACAAAATGGGGGAAATTTATGGCAGATAATAACACAGAAATGACAGAAAAAAAGGAAGAAAAAAATCAGAATATCCGCCAGATAGTAATTTATCTGCTGATAACATTTGTTCTAACTTATGGCACAGAAATTTTTCTGATTATGCCCATGGTAGGAAGCACAGATACGAATGAGGCTTATGCGGCCCAGTCTTTGATTGCCAGTATTATGTTTATTCCGGCCATTTCCGCCCTTATTACCCGTTTTATCACTAAAGAACGGATGATAGGAAGCAATTTAATGTTGGGGTTAAATTTAAAGGGGAACTTGAAGTATTATGGGCTTGTATGGTTTGGTTTTGCGCTTTTGATTCTATTAGGCGCGGCTTTATATTTTGTGATTTATCCGGAACATTATGATGGGAATATGGGATATGTGAATGTTTTATTGGAAGCTCAGGCGCAAAATACAGGACAGGTCATTACGCCAGAACAGATGAAACAGGTAATGATGCAGCAGATTATTATGGGGATATTTCTGTCTCCGTTTCTGAATATTATGAATTGTCTTGGGGAAGAGTGGGGATGGAGAGGCTTTCTTCTGCCAAAAATGTTAAAGCAGTTTAAGGTAGCGCCGGCCATATTGATAAGCGGCGTCATCTGGGGGCTGTGGCATGCACCCTTAACGGTAATGGGACATAATTATGGCGTGGGATACCGGGGATATCCGGTTCTTGGGATATTTGCAATGTGTATTTTTTGCATAACACTGGGAACCATTCTTTCCTATGTGACCATTAAAACCAAAAGCTGTATTCCGGCTATTTTGGGGCACGGTATGATGAATGGATTTGCATCTGTAGGAATTTATTTTACTTCACTGGAAAATCCTTATAATGTTTTCTTAGGGCCAGCTCCTACAGGGATTATTGGCGGCATCGGTTTTATTTTTACAGCGGCATTCCTTCTTTATCAGCTCAATAAAGAAGAGAGAATGAAAGAAAACTGATTTTCGTGAAAATTTTCCCAAAACTATTGCAATTCTGGTGTCGGAGTGCTACAATACAGTAGAATTTAAAATGATTACTAGATTAGAGTGGACTTGGCGGTCCACTCTTTTTTAAGCAAAAGTATAAGAGGTGAGTAAATGTCAAAAAAGGAAAAATATGAATCCAGGACAGAGGAGATGCTTACGCCTATTGCTGCTGAAAATCATGTGGAGATTTATGATGTGGAATATGTAAAAGAAGGCAGCGACTGGTATCTTAGGTGTTATATTGACAAGGAAGAGGGCGTTACGATTGATGACTGTGAAAAGGTGAGCAGGGCCCTTTCGGATGAACTGGATAAGGGGGATTTTATTGAGGATGCTTATATTCTGGAGGTCAGTTCGCCGGGGCTTGGCAGGCAGCTTAAAAAAGATAAGCATCTGGAAAAGAGCCTTTTTGAGGAAGTGGACATTAAAACCTATAAGCCAGTAAATGGACAGAAAGAATTTACGGGAGTGTTAAAAGCGTTTGATGAAAACACGGTGACACTTGGGACCAGGGACGAAAAAGAAACAGAGGATATTGTTTTTAACAGAAAAGAGATTGCAGCAATTAAGCTGACGCTGGATTTTTAGTCCGGGAAAGAGACGGACAGAAAGGGATAAGGGAAAATGAACAAGGAATTAATGGAAGCATTGGATATTTTGGAGAAGGAGAAAGAAATCAGTAAGGATACGCTTTTTGAAGCGATTGAAAACTCTCTGATTACAGCCTGCAAGAACCATTTTGGAAAATCTGACAATATAAAAGTGGAAATTGACAGAGACACTTGTGACTTTCTTTGTTATGCGGAAAAAGAAGTGGTAGAAGAGGTGGAAGATGCCTGCCTGGAGATATCACTTGAAGATGCGCAGGAGATTAAATCTAATGCAGCCCTTGGCGATATTATTCATGTGGAAATTAAATCCAAAGAATTTGGACGTATTGCTACCCAGAATGCTAAAAATGTCATTTTACAGAAAATAAGGGAAGAAGAGAGAAGCGTAATATATAATCAGTATTTTGAAAAGGAAAAGGATATTGTAACAGGAATAGTACAGCGTTATATTGGAAGAAATATCAGTATCAACCTGGGAAAAGCGGATGGTATCTTAAATGAGAGCGAACAGGTAAAAGGTGAAGTGTTTAAACCAACTGAGAGAATTAAGGTATATATTCTTGAAGTCAAGAATACACCTAAGGGGCCGAGAATACTTGTCAGCCGGACACACCCGGAACTGGTGAAGCGTTTGTTTGAGGCGGAGGTAACAGAGATTAAGGATGGCACAGTGGAAATTATGAGCATTGCTAGGGAAGCAGGAAGCAGAACCAAGATGGCAGTAAGGTCCAATAATATGAATGTGGATGCTGTGGGAGCCTGTGTAGGGTTAAATGGCGCCAGGGTAAATTCTATTGTGGATGAACTGCGGGGGGAGAAAATAGATATTATCAACTGGGATGATAATCCCGGAAATCTGATTCAAAACGCCCTGTCCCCAGCTAAAATCGTTGCTGTGTTTGCGGACCCGGATGAAAAAACAGCCAAGGTAGTGGTGCCGGACTACCAGCTTTCTCTTGCAATTGGAAAAGAGGGACAAAATGCAAGGTTAGCAGCAAGACTGACTGGTTATAAAATTGACATCAAAAGTGAAACCCAGGCGAAAGACGCTCCCGGATTCCGATATGAAGACTATATGGATGAGTATGAAGAATATGATGGATATGAAGAGGATGAGGAGGAGTACAAGGAAGACCCTTCTAAAGAGAATGTAGACATACAGGATACAGATGGGGAGGAACTGTATACAGAATCATTTGCAGGCGGACAGGAAGAAGAGCTTCAGGAGGCTCTGGAAGGAGAGAATACGGAAATTTTAGAGGAAGAAGCATTTGATGCAGATGCGGAGGATGAATACCAGGAAGAAGATGAAGTGGGAGAAGAGGAGGAAGAAGGCAGTCAGGCAAAAGAAGTGGATGAGGATTCTTCCGGTTTTACAGAGTAAGGAGGCGTTTTGATGGCAAAAAAAATTCCCATGCGGCAGTGTATAGGATGTGGGGAAATGAAAAGTAAAAAGGAAATGATGCGTGTTCTTAAGACACCGGAGGATGATATTATATTGGATGTAACAGGAAAGAAAAATGGAAGAGGCGCTTATCTTTGTAAGAATGTGGAATGCTTACAGAAAGCACGGAAAAATAAAGGAGTAGAACGGTCTTTTAAGATAAGTATACCAAGTGAGATTTACGATAATCTGGAAAAGGAGTTTGATACTTTTCATGAATAATAGAATATTATCCCTTTTGGGCCTTGCCGCAAAGGGAAGAAATTTGGTGAGCGGCGAATTTTCCACAGAAAAGGCGGTCAAGGAAAGAAAAGCGGCACTGGTAATTGTCAGCAGCGAAGCTTCCGATAATACCAAAAAATTATTTACGGATAAATGTATGTTTTATAATATACCGATTTACTTTTATGGAACAAAGGAAGCGCTTGGAAGGGCAATCGGCAAAGAAATGAGGGCATCTGTGGCGGTTACGGATAAAGGACTGGCAGAAAGTATAATAAAGTATTTGGAAGAGTCACAGAATTAAGACGGAGGTAAGGGAATGGCCAAAATTAAAGTGCATGAGATAGCAAAAGAAATGGAAAAGCAAAGTAAAGAAATCATTGCTTTTTTGCAAAATAAAGGGATAGAGGTGAAAGCAGCCCAAAGTGTTCTTGAAGAAGAGGCGGCTAATATGGTCAGAAAAGCTTTTGGAAAAGAAGCGGATAAAGGGGCGGAAATCAAAGTTCAGGCAAAGCAGACATCAAGGATGGATGAAAAAAAAGCGGCAAAGCCGGAAGATATGCAAGATACCCGGATGGAAAATAAAACGGAAACAGGGCAAGAAGCAAAACCGGAGAAAAAGCAGGAGGTAAAGGAAGCCGGACAGGGAGAACAGCCGAAAAAAAGAAAGAAAATAATCTTTGTAAGCAATCCCCATAACAGCAATATTCCAACACAGAGGTCATTGGGAGAGCGCAGGCAGGGACAGGGGACACAAAAGGCCCAAAGTCAGGGCAATTCCAAAAACCAGGGACAGGGAACAACCAGAAATCAGGGGCAGGGAACGTCGAAGGTCCAGAATCAGGGAACATCAAAGACACAGGGACAGGGAAAACAAGGAAACAAACCGTCTCAGGGAAAACAATCCGCCAGACCTGCCCAGGGAAATCAAAGAAAGGAAGTTCCACACAAAATTATCCGTCCCCTTACAGCGCCTTCTGTGCCTGAAAGTATGCAGGTTGATTTCAAACAAAATGCCCGTAAGCTTGAAAATGAGAGAATAGCAGCTAAAAATGCAAAGGCAGCACAGGAAGCGCAGGCTGCAAGAGAGGCACAGGCAGCAAAAGAAGCACAGGAAGCTTTGGCTGCCAAAGCGGCAAAAGAGGCCAAAGAAGCGAAGGAAGCCAAGGAAGCCCAGGAAAGAGCAAGGCTTCAGGCACAAAGTATTTCAGAAAAGACAGAGAGAACTGAAAGAGCAGAAAAGCAGGTGTCTGCTGCAAAGGAAAATAAGGGATCCAGGCAATCACAGGGAAATGAAAGGCATCAAAGAGATGAAAGGCATCAGAGAGGTGAAAGAAATCAGGGAGGCGCTGGCAGTAATCAAGGCGAAAGGAATGCAAGAGGCGACGGTAGAAGATTTGAAGGCGCTAATCGCACCGGCGGTCAGGGTGGCAGGAATGATTTCAGGAGTAATGGCTCTGACAGGAATAATAACAGACCTGGCGGAAATAATAACCGGGGTGAGAGAGGCGCTCAAGGACAGGACAATCGATTTAAGCGCAATGAAAAGCCGGGAAAGAGTTTCGTTCCGGAAGCCCCGGTTAAGGATGAAAAGCGCAGAGATGATGAGAAGCGCAGAATTAGTCAGGAGAGAGATAAGAAGTCTAGGAAAGACTTTATCTATGAAGAAGATGAGGCAGCAGTAAAGAACAAAAATAAAGCAGGCAGATTTATCAAACCGGAAAAGAAAGCAACGGAAGTGGTGGAAGAGCAGATTAAGGTTATTACTATTCCTGAATCCCTAACCATCAAAGAACTGGCTGACAAGATGAAGCTGCAGCCTTCCATGATTATCAAAAAGCTGTTTTTGCAGGGGCAGATTGTTACGGTTAATTCAGACATTTCTTTTGAAGATGCAGAGAATATTGCAATTGAATATGAAATTATCTGTGAAAAAGAAGAAAAAGTGGATGTAATTGAGGAACTGCTTAAGGAAGAAGAGGAAGCTGAAGAAACAATGGAAAGCAGACCGCCGGTTATCTGCGTTATGGGGCATGTGGATCATGGTAAAACCTCTCTTCTTGATGCTATCCGGAAAACAAATGTGACAGATAAGGAAGCGGGAGGAATTACCCAGCATATAGGTGCATATACTGTAAATATTAATGGACAGTCTATCACTTTTCTTGATACACCAGGACACGAAGCGTTTACCGCAATGCGTATGCGTGGGGCAAATTCCACGGATATTGCAATTCTGGTAATTGCGGCAGATGACGGTGTAATGCCTCAGACAGTGGAAGCGATTAATCATGCAAAGGCAGCAGGAATTGAAATTATTGTTGCTGTAAATAAGATAGATAAACCTGGTGCAAACATTGACAGGGTAAAGCAGGAAATGACAGAATATGAGCTGATTCCTGTAGACTGGGGCGGAACCACAGAGTTTGTTCCTGTTTCTGCAAAGTCAGGGGAGGGAATTGAAACTCTTCTTGAAACTATTTTGCTTACCGCTGAAATTATGGAATTAAAGGCAAATCCCAACAGACAGGCCAGGGGTCTTGTGATTGAGGCTGAGCTTGACAAAGGTCGGGGACCGGTTGCGACAGTACTGGTGCAGAAAGGTACCCTTCATGTGGGCGATTTTATCTCCGCAGGAGCATGTCACGGCAAGGTTAGAGCAATGATAGACGATAAAGGAAGAAGGGTAAAAGAAGCAATTCCTTCCACGCCTGTTGAAATTCTGGGACTTTCCGATGTGCCAAGTGCAGGGGAAGTATTTATTGCCCACGAAAATGATAAAACAGCAAAATCTTATGCAGAAACTTACCTTGCCCAGAATAAAGAAAAAATGCTGGAAGAAACCAAGGCGAAAATGTCACTGGATGACCTCTTTACACGGATTCAGGAAGGCAATTTAAAAGAGCTGAATATTATTGTAAAAGCAGATGTACAGGGCAGTGTGGAAGCGGTAAAACAAAGTCTGATGAAGCTTTCCAACGAAGAAGTGGTGGTAAAGTGTATTCACGGCGGTGTGGGAGCCATCAACGAATCAGATGTTTCCTTAGCTTCAGCTTCATCGGCAATTATTATTGGATTTAATGTCCGTCCTGATGCAACAGCGAAAGCGATTGCTGAAAGGGAGGGCGTGGATATCAGACTTTACAAAGTCATTTATCAGGCAATTGAAGATATAGAAGCGGCGATGAAAGGAATGCTTGACCCGATATTTGAAGAAAAAGTAATCGGCCATGCGGAGGTAAGACAGATATTTAAGGCATCAGCAGTAGGAAATATTGCAGGGTCTTATATTCTTGACGGTACCTTCCAGAGAGACTGCAAGGTACGAATTACCAGAGAGGGCGATCAGATTTACGAAGGCGCCTTAGCGTCTCTTAAGCGTTTCAAAGATGATGTAAAAGAGGTCAGGTCAGGATTTGAATGCGGCCTTGTATTTGAAGGCTTTGACCAGATGCAGGAGCTTGACATTGTAGAGGCGTATATTATGGTGGAGGTTCCAAGGTGAGAAAAAACAGTATGAAAAATACCCGGATTAATGGGGAGGTGCAGAAAGTACTGGCAGAAATTATACAGGGGGAAATTAAAGACCCAAGAGTCAGTTCTTTGACTTCTGTACTTTCTGTGGAGGTAGCGCCTGATTTAAAGACCTGTAAGGCATGGGTAAGTGTATATGGCGATGAAAAAGCCCAGAAGGATACCCTGGAAGGTTTAAACAGTGCGGAAGGTTTTATACGGAAGGAATTGGCGCGGCGGGTTAACTTACGCAACACTCCTGAGATCCGTTTTATAGTGGATCAGTCTATTGCCTATGGCGTAAAAATGTCTAAATTGATAGATGAGGTTATTCAAAATAAAGAGCAGTAGAAATCGGAGAGAGCTATGAATATTTATGAAGAAGTAAAGGATGCCGAAAGTATTGGAATTGGAGGCCATATCAGGCCGGATGGTGACTGTATTGGGGCAGCTATGGGGCTTTACCTGTATTTAAAAAAGGCATGCCCCTCTGCCTGCATCCAGGTAATGCTTGAGAAGCCGGCAGATATCTTTTCCTGTATCAGCGGAATAGATGACATTCATACGGATTTTGCTTCAGAGGTTGGAGTTTTTGATGTGTTTATTGCGCTGGATACAGTAAAAGAAAGAATGGGCAGTGCGGAACAGTATTTTGATGGAGCGAAAAAGAGGATTAATATTGACCACCACATCAGCAATAAAGGATGTGGTGATGTAAACTACATAGCGCCGGACGCAAGCTCTACCAGTGAACTGGTTTATGATGTGATTGGGGATAAAGAACTGCTGGATATAGAAGCGGCAAAAGCTCTGTATATGGGAATGGTCCATGACACAGGCGTGTTCCAGTATTCCAACACTTCCCCAAAAACATTAAGGATTGCGGCGGAGCTGATTGCTTATGGCTTTGATTTTTCCCGTCTGATAGATGAAACTTTTTATGAGAAGACCTATGTCCAGAACCAGATATTGGGCAGGGCGCTTTTAGAGAGCATTATGTTTATGGATGGGAAATGTGTGGTGAGTATGGTTGACAAAAAGACCATGGGCTTTTACCGGGCGCAGCCCCATGACCTGGAAGGGATTGTAAATCAGCTTCGGAACACCAAAGGAATAGAGTGTGCAATTTTTATGTACCAGACAGATATACTGCGGTATAAGGTAAGCCTGCGCTCAAATGGAATTGTGGATGTGGCAAAGGTTGCCATGTTCTTTGGCGGAGGCGGACATAAGAGGGCGGCAGGCGCGGATATGCAGGGGACTTTCCATGATATTGTTAATAATCTGTCAAACCAGATTGCGGCACAGCTGCGGTCGGCAGGAAAGAATATATAAAATTTCCGGGTTATAAGGAAGTCATGCGGGTGTCTGAGCGCTTTTGGAAGTCTTTGAGTTATGTGGAGATGAAAAAGATATGTACCATGGAATAATTAATGTATATAAAGAAGCGGGATACACTTCCCATGATGTGGTGGCAAAGCTTCGAGGTATCTGTAAACAGAAAAAAATTGGACACACAGGAACCCTTGACCCGGATGCGGTAGGGGTTCTTCCTGTGTGTCTGGGAAATGGGACAAAACTTTGTGATATGCTGACAGACCAGGGCAAGGAATATATTGCTGTGCTCCGTTTGGGAATGGTGACGGACACCCAGGATATTTCAGGCAGAGTGCTGGAAGAGAGGAATGTACAGGTGACACCAAAACAGGTGAGAGAAGCAGTTGCTTCCTTCCAGGGGGAAACAATGCAGATACCGCCTATGTATTCGGCCCTTAAGGTAAATGGAAGGAAACTTTATGAGCTTGCAAGAAAAGGGCAGGAGGTGGAGCGGGAAGCGCGACCCATTTGTATCCATGCGATTGAGATACTTAAGGAGGAACACCCGGAATATACCATAAAAGTAGCATGTTCCAAAGGAACATATATTAGAACACTGTGTCATGATATTGGACAGCTTCTTGGCTGTGGAGGCGTGATGAAAAGTCTGACAAGAACCAGGGTTGGGGAATTTAAGATAGAGAAGGCCTGGACACTTTCAAAGCTGCAACAGCTATCAGACCATCAGGAGTTTGAAACGGCCCTGATTCCGGTGGAGAGGATGTTTGGAGCGTTACAAACACTTCATATAAATGAGAATGGGTACAGCCGGCTGAAAAATGGTAATCAGTTGGAAAAAGGTGATATATCGTCAGATATGGGAAGAAGTACGGCAGATGATTTGAAAGATGGCCAGCAGTTTCGGGCATACAGCCATAAAAATATTTTTTATGGTATTTATTGCTATGATGAAAAACAAGAGCTGTTTCGTCCGGTAAAAATGTTTCTGCCAGGGTAAGAGGGCTTGCGGAAATTATGAAAATTATTTGTGAGACAGATTTTCAGATAGAGGGAAAAACAGCGGTTGCCATTGGAAAGTTTGATGGCCTTCACAGAGGGCATTTACAGCTGCTTTCCTATATTATCAGGCAGAAAGAGAAAGGACTTTTGGCGGTGGCTTTTACCTTTCATCCTTCTGCCACAGTTTTTTTTGGTCAGGTTAAGGGGAAAGAACTGACCACCCGGCAGGAAAAAAGAAAATTGTTTGAAAAACTGGGAATGGATGTTCTGATAGAATTTCCTTTGAATAAAGAAACAGCAGCTACACAGCCAGAGGATTTTGTAAAAAAATATCTGGCAGGTCAGATGCGTACAAAATATATTGCAGCAGGGGCAGATTTATCGTTTGGCCATAAGGGGATGGGAAACAGAGAACTTTTGCAACAGATGTCAGACCCCTTTGGCTATCAGGTGCAGGTAGTTGACAAAGTGTATTATGGAGAGCGTGAAATCAGCTCCACTTTTGTCAGGGAAAAAGTAGAGCAGGGGGACATGGCTGCTGCGGAGGAGCTTCTTGGCAGGTATTATAGTTTTAATGGGCATGTAGCTGTTGGAAACCGGCTTGGCAGACGGCTGGGGATGCCCACATTAAATTTATATCCGGAGGAAGAAAAGCTGCTTCCGCCAAGAGGTGTGTATTATTCCATTGTCCATGAGGGGGATATGTCTTATCCGGGCATTACAAATATTGGATATAAGCCTACGGTGAATGAATCAGGAGCTGTTAGTGTGGAGACATATCTGTATGATTTTGAAAGGGATATGTACGGAAAAGAGATTGTAACAGAATTGTTACAATTTAAAAGACCAGAATTAAAATTTGGGAATGTACAGGAGCTGAAAGCGCAGATGGAAAAGGATATTGCCCAAGGGAGAGAATTTCATTTTAATTAAAGGGATTTTGCGGCATTAATGGGCAAAAATACGGGCGGTATTGTTCTTGCCGGATTTAATATATATTGCGTGTTTTATACTGATGGAAAATATTTCTGTAAAAAAATAAAATAGTTATTTGACATCCTTAGTGTTAATTGTTATAATAGCCATGTTGATTTGTAACAATTTTGTAATAACTTTGGAGGTTGAGTTTTGAAAAAACAAATGATTTGCGGGGTCTGTATTCTTACATCGTTAATGCTTCTGGGAGAACCGCTTTCTGTTTATGCGGCAGAACTTAATGGGAAAGGTACACTGGTTACAACAGATAAAACGGAAGACTTATTAACAGCCGGAGCTGGGAACTTATTTATTTCTCCCCTTACAAAAGTTGAATATGTGGAAATAGCAAAAAATGCAGAGGGCGCCTTGTGGGGCTACACCCATCTGGGAATCTGCAATGTTTCGGAAAATAACTTAAATATCAGAAAGGAACCTGATGAATCAGGTAAACTTGTAGGCAAGCTGCCTAAGAACGCTGCCTGTGAAATTATAAGCACGGAAAATGGATGGGCATATATAAAATCAGGTAAGGTGGAAGGATATGTCAAAGAAGAATATCTTATTACTGGTTTTGAAGCCAAAATGCGTGGGGAAGAGCTTGCATCAGCGACCGCAGTGTCAACAGCGGACGCTTTGAATATCAGGGAAGAGCCAAGTACTGAGGCTGAAATTGTCACACAGGTGGCGGCAGGAGAAGTTCTTGACATTGTGGAAATTTTGGATGATGGCTGGATAAGAGTTTATCTGGATGACGAAGAGGTTTATGTATCCTCTGATTATGTGGAAGTAAAATCAGAATTAAATACAGCAGTTACTCTGACAGAGCTTTTATATGGGCAGGGGGTTTCTGACATAAGAGTGGATTTATGCCAGTATGCCAAACAGTTTCTGGGCAACCCTTATGTGTGGGGAGGGACAAGTCTGACGAATGGTGCGGATTGCTCCGGGTTTGTCCTTAGTGTATTTGCTAAGTATGGTGTTTCTCTTCCAAGAACATCCAGGGAACAGGCAACCAGAGGGACCAAAATAGATGCTGACCAGTTAAAGCCGGGAGATTTGGTCTTTTATGCCAAGGGCGGAACGATTAACCATGTAGCCATTTATATTGGAAGCGGACAGGTGATTCATGCCAGCAGTCCTAAAACAGGCATTAAGATTTCATCGTATAACTACAGAACACCTCATAAGATGGTCAGAATTTTATATGATTAAAAATATTACTTTACATAGTATATAAGTTGTGCTATGATTGGTAAATGTGAGGTCAGCCGTTGCCCGGAGTTTTGGACACTCCGACCAGCTCTTAGCATCCGGCGTTTAAAAATAAGGAGGAAGAAAAATGATTTCTAAGGAAAAGAAAACAGCTATCATGAAGGAATATGCAAGAACGGAAGGGGATACCGGTTCACCAGAGGTACAAATTGCTGTATTATCTGCAAGAATCCAGGAGCTTACCGAGCATTTGAAGGCTCACCCAAAGGATAATCATTCCAGACGTGGTATGTTTAAAATGGTAGGTCAGAGACGTGGTCTTCTTAATTATCTTAAAGATAAGGATATTGAAAGATACCGTGCTTTGATTGATAAACTGGGACTTAGAAAGTAACCATGTCATGCGAAGCCTGATATGGCAGACCGCATGGCCATCCATATTGTACAAGCCGGAAGAGTTTAAGCAGCCTGCCATTTACACAGGCGGCAAACAGACAGATGTGTCCAGCATAAGAAGTGTATGTGTCTGTTTGCTTTGGAAATATAGGTTTGTATGCAAAAAAGGGTAGTTTTAGGCGGAGCAAATTTACTGCTCCGTCTTTTTATATCATGTAGCCGTCTGTGAAAAGGTGGCTGGTAAGAGTAGAAAAGGAGAGAGATTATGTACAAGACATTTAAGATGGAACTTGCAGGCCGTACACTCAGCGTAGATATTGACAGAGTGGGAAAACAGGCAAACGGATGTGCGTTTATGCACTATGGTGATACCACTGTATTGTCTACTGCAACTGCATCGGACAAACCCAGGGAAGGAATTGATTTTTTTCCCTTAAGTGTGGAATATGAGGAAAAATTATATGCGGTAGGAAAAATTCCGGGCGGCTTTAACAAAAGGGAAGGAAAGGCATCCGAAAATGCCATATTGACAAGTCGTGTGATAGACAGGCCCATGCGTCCGCTGTTTCCGAAAGATTACAGAAATGATGTT
>CAMUHA010000080.1 GCA_947088515.1 uncultured bacterium | reverse complement strand
AGTATGATATCCCTATGGAACTATCAGCCGTAGAAATGTGGAAGAAAAATGAGCCTGAATGTGATGTGATTATTTTTGAGGGAGCAGGGCATTGCGTGAATATGGATACACCGAATAAATTTAATGCAGCTATGGAGGAATTTTGGTCAAGTGAAAACTGTAAGTGCAAATAGCAATTGCTATTATCTTTTTCTGTCCATAGTTTATGGCATCACTCTGGCTGTTTCTGTGAAATTTTAAAGGAGCAAATCTATCGCAAGCGTTTTCAGGGCAATAAAAGGGCGGGAGGTTTTGACCTCTCACCCACCCAACAAACCCATAAGGAAATCTTTTTAGACATGGTATTTTCTTTTTTGAAATACAAAAGAACCTCACATCAGTGAAAAATACGGAATACTCCAAAAACCTTTCCTAATATCTGACAGTCATTCACGATAATAGGTTCCATGGAATCATTTTCAGGTTGAAGACGTATGTAACCATTTTCTTTATAAAATGTTTTAACGGTTGCAGAGTCTTCCACAAGGGCTACAACCATATCGCCATTTTCCGCTGAATTACATGAATTGACGAATATTTTGTCACCATTTAATATTCCAGCATTAACCATAGAATCACCCTTTACATTTAAAATAAAAGAATCGCCGCTGGGAACCAATTCTGATGGAATAGGGAAGTAACTTTCAATATTTTCTTCAGCAAGAATAGGTAGCCCGGCAGCTACCTGTCCAATTACTGGTATACTCACCATCTCTGTGCGTACCATTTGAAAAGTATCATCACAAATTTCTATTGCCCTTGGCTTAGTAGGGTCTCTGCGGATATATCCGTTTTTCTCAAGTGTTTCAAGATGCGAATGGACAGAAGAAGTGGACTTTAAATGAACTGCTTCACAAATTTCCCTAACTGCTGGCGGATAACCTCTATTTAAAATTTCACTCTTAATATAATCCAAAATTTCTTGTTGCTTGCTGCTTATTTTTCCGTATCCCATAGATATCCTCCCTTTTTACTTTCTTCTATAAATTATATCATATAATATGTAAAATAGCAAACGTGCATTCCAAATATTTGTTCGCAATTTCTCCAAAAATCTATTGAATTTAGAATATATGTTCGTTATAATACAAAAAAGAACAAAAGTTCGCAACTTATGTTTGCATATTGGAACATAGTGAAGAAAATACTTCTAAGCCAATAAATTTCTATTTGAACCGTTAATGGCGGTATGGGGGGTAAAATGAAATATGATTTAAGTGAACAGAGAATAAAGGATAACCATTTAAGAAGGGAAGCTGAACTTCGCAGAAATATTATTGTGTGTCTTTTCACAAGTATATTTGCCATTGGTTTTGCTATGTTGTTTTTTAGTTTGAATATCAGCGCCCAGGAGAGGACAGATGATACCATGTATAAATATTATAAGAGTATCGCTGTGCAGAAAGGCGATACTCTTTGGGACTATGCCTGTCAGTACGGAAACAGGCATTATTATGACAATAATATGGATTACATTGAAGAAGTTATGAGCATAAATGCACTTACAGATGACCGGATTATCAGTGGGCAATATTTGATTCTTCCATATTACAGTGCAGAAATTCTGGAGTAAAAGCGCATATGTCATTTTAGGATTATTAACATAGTTATTTTTCCCGAAGCTGTACAGCTTTTGCAGCCATTCTACGCCTGTCATCTTCAAGTGCAGCATAATGCTTGCGCGTGGTATTTACATCTTTATGGCCTAAAACATCTGCAACCAGATAAATATCCCCGGTTTCCCGGTAAAGGGCAGTGCCATAAGTGCTTCGCAGCTTGTGCGGGGTTATTTTCTTTAGTCCTGTTACATTGGAGGTATATTTTTTTACAAGATTTTCTACAGCCCGCACGGTAATCCGGCGGTTTTGCATAGACAAAAACAGTGCATTTTCGTGGCCTTCCAGTGGAATTATATGATACCTTTTTTCCAGATAATCGTGGAGAGCGTCTGTAACCTCTTCACCAAAATATATGACTGTCTCATAGCCACCTTTTCTTCTAATTTTAATTCCATTATTTTTAAAGTCTACATCGTTGATATCAAGCCCCACACATTCTGAAACACGAATGCCTGTGCCAAGCAGGAGCGTTAAAAGAGCAATATCACGTAGTTTAGTCTTGTTGTGATATTTCATTTGATTCTTGGTTAGCTTTTCACCTTCTTCCACTTGGTCCAACAAAATTGCTACCTCATCAGCATCCAGTCTAATTATTTCCTTTTCATGCTGCTTGGGCAAAGGGACAAGAGCAGCTGGGTTAGTGGAAATTAACTCTGCACAAAAGAAATAATTATAGAAACTTTTTAATGCGGAAAGTTTTCTTTTTTTTCCACGCTCGTTATTGGAATATTCTTTTCCATCTTTAATATAATAAGTGATATATTCCATATACTCTTCAATATCTTCTCTTGTAATCTGGTCAAGTAAAGACAGAGGGAAATTTTTAATTTCCAATTTAGAGCAGATGCTGTTATTTGAGTGTATAAATTCAAAAAATACCCGGATATCATACGCATATGCCAGTCTGGTCCTTGAAGAGGTATATTCCTGAATCCCACGGAAAAATTGTTTACAAAAGGAGGGAAGAGTAGCCACGACCTCCCGCATTTTCAATGTATTTATGTTATTTTGTTCATCATGATAGTTTTTACTGTTTTCCATAATATTCATTCCAGCCTTTCAGACTGCCATTTTGAACGGCAGTAAACATTCTTTCTTTTACACCTGGATTTTCTTGATTTAGACGCTGTAAAAGAGTTTTAATATATTCTCTTTTTGTATGTCCATCTGCAGGACAGGGACTTTTTACAACAGGCATTTGAAATTTATTAACAAAACCAATTACATCAGCTTCATTCATATACATAAGGGGCCTGATTACAGTCAAATCCATACGGTCTAAATATGTTACAGGGCTAAAGGTATGAAATCTCCCCTCAAAAATCAAGGACATAAGCATGGTTTCCACCACGTCATCTTTATGATGTGCATATGCAACCTTATTGCATCCACAAGCTTTTATTGCTTCATTTAAAGCTCCTTTTCGCATTTTTGCACACAGGGAGCAGGGATTGGTTTCTTTGCGTTCTTCAAATATAATATTGGCTATATCTGTCTTGACTATAGTATAAGGAATAGCAAGCTGTGCACATAGTTCTTTTATTTTAGTCAGGTTTAAATTGTCAAATCCTAAATCTACTGTAACCGCATGAAGGGTAAATGGATTTGGATAAAAGCGCATAAGACCGTGCAGTCCATAGAGAAGTGTCAGACTGTCTTTACCGCCAGATATTCCTACAGCAATACTGTCACCAGGTAATATCATATGATAATCATCCACTGCACGGCGAATGTAACTCAATACTTTTTGTAATGTCATATTGTATCTCCAGTTTTAAGTTTTGTACTCTTATGTGAACAGTAACAATTTTATCATATTTTCCAATTAATCCATAGTATCTTTTAAAAAAAAATGTTATACTGTTTATAATGTCTGGAAAATCATCTTGGAGTAAAAGAAGGAACAAATTATGAAATCAATGTTAAATAAAAGAAATCTTCGAATTGGAATTACAGCCTTTGCTGTAATTGCAGCATCCATTTGTTTCTATTATCTTATTTTTCACGGGGACCATTTTTCAAGTCAGTTAAACGCTTTTTATACCATTATCAGTCCTGTATTATATGGGATTATCTTTGCTTACCTTATGACACCTTTGGTTAATGGAATTGAAAAGCGATTTTTGATACCTGTTTTTGAAAAAAATAATAAAGAAATTTCTGATAAACATAAAAAAGTTTTCAGGGTTATTTCTATATTGCTTACTATATTTATTGTTGGTGAATTAATCTATGGTTTTTTTTCTATATTAATTCCTAACATTATCAAAAGCATAAGAAGCATTTCTTATCAGTTTCCTTATTATGTGCAGAACCTGACTATTTGGTCCGCAAAATTTTTGGAAGCCAATCCGGATATAGAAAAGATAGTACTAAATTTTCTTGACACATATTCGGAAGAATTTATGAATTACCTTAATAACAGCATTGTACCTCATATGGAAACTCTGGTACGGCAGGTTTCTGTCAGTTTGATTAGTATATTAAAATTGTTATGGAATTTTATTATAGGAATTGTAATATCAATTTATGTTCTCTTTAGCAAGGAACAATTTGCGGGACAAGCAAAAAAAATAGTTTTTGCTCTACTAAGCAAAAAGGCTGCAAACCAGTTTATCAAAGATGTCCGTTTTACAAGTGACACATTTATAGGATTTATTATTGGTAAAATTATTGATTCCATAATAATTGGCCTTATATGTTTTGCAGGAACCAGTATTTTGAAAATGCCTTATGCTCTATTGATTAGTGTCATTATAGGTGTAACAAATATTATTCCATTTTTTGGTCCCTACCTGGGAGCTATACCAAGCGCAGTGCTTATTTTAATGGTAAATCCAATCAAATGTTTTTATTTTATTATATTTATTCTTATTTTGCAGCAAGTAGACGGAAATGTAATTGGGCCAAAGATTTTGGGCGAATCCACAGGCTTATCTGGGTTCTGGGTTATATTTTCCATTACCATTTTTGGGGGGATGATGGGGGTCCTTGGCATGATTATAGGTGTGCCTTTCTTTGCAGTACTTTACACAATGGTTCGCCGTATAACTAATAAAATGCTTCAAAAGAAAGGGTTGCCGCTGGAAACCAGCAAATACATGGACGTGGATTACATTGAAGAAAATGATGAATTTATTCCCAAAAAAGAAATAAGAAATAATACATTTTTTAAAAGTAAACGAAAAAAAAGCGACCATGATGAAAATAAGTTAGACGAAAGTAATTCCAATCAATAAGTTAAAAGAAGGAGAGCAGAAGAGCATGAAATTCCTTATACAAAGAGTTGAAAAGGCAAGTGTATCAATTGAAAAGAAAACTGTGGGCGAAATTGAAAATGGATTTTTAGTCTTTGTTGGTATATGTGACACTGATACTTTTGAAATGGCAGATAAAATGATTAATAAATTATTGAATCTAAGAATTTTTTCAGATGAAGATGACAAAACAAACCTGGATATAAAAACAGTAAATGGAGGGTTACTGATTATTTCACAGTTTACTTTGTATGCTGACTGCAGAAAAGGAAACCGTCCCTCCTTTACAAAAGCTGGCAAACCTGATTTTGCCAATGAAATGTATAATTATATTCTGAAAAAGTGTTCTGAGCAAATCCCCCATGTAGCACACGGTGTTTTTGGAGAACACATGGATGTTTCACTGATAAATAGTGGACCTTTTACAATTATACTTGATTCTGAAGATATATGCAGAAAATAAATGATGTTTTAAAGAAAAAAGGGAGAAAATAATATATGAGAATACTTTTTGCAGGAATCATAGGTATTTTAGTGATGTATTATGTGTTAACATATATAAGATACAAGAAAAAAAATAAAAAACATACAGATTCTGTTAGTGAATTTAAGAAAAACTATCACAGAATAAATTTACAAAAAAAGACTGAGGAATACAATGGATATACAAAATATATTACCAAATATAATAGTCCTGTTGATTTTATAGATAAAGAAGAATTTATAAAAAATGCTGCCAGGACAGACGGAAAAACAAAATACCAGGACTATTAGTTTACATAATCAATTTATGTAAACTAATATAAATTATATATACTTTAGTCAAACTTTGGATTTAGCATTATAATTAGTAAACTAGGGGCACAACTATTCGTTAAACTTGTGTTTTGCGAATAGTTGTGCCCCTAGTTGAGAACTACTCTTTTATATTAAGTGAATTAAAGTTATAAGTATATTAAAACCGTAAGTTTACATAAAATAATTATGTAAACTTACGGTCGGGAATCTACTGATTTTTTCTGGATTCAAAATCTTCTATATATTGTGTAAGTAGCTTTACGGTACCATCAACACCAAGAATTCCACTGTTAATACACAAATCATAGCTGTCAGCGCGTCCCCATTTTTTGGAAGAATAATAGTTATAATAGCTTTGACGCTGTTTATCTTTTTTATTGCACATATCCTTTGCTTTGGACGCATCAAGGTCGTATTTCTTCATAATACGCTTTGTCTTAGTATTTTCATCACCATAAATAAAAATATGCACGCAATTTTTAAAGTCACTTAATGCGTAATCTGCGCAACGGCCAACAATAACACAGGGACCTTCTTTTGCAATTTTTTTAATGGTATCAAATTGTGCAAGAAACACCTTATGGCTTATTGGCATATCAACAAAATGAGAAGCGTTATAACCAAATGAATAAGTATCCATAACAAGGTTATACAAGAAGGAGCTGGTAGGTCTTTCATCATGATTTTCAAGCATTTCCTCACAGAAACCGCTTTCCTTTGCTGCTCTGCTTAGAAGTTCATTATCATAACATTTTATACCAAAATTATCTGCAAGCTTTTCCCCAATTTCCCGTCCGCCAGAGCCAAACTGACGGCCAATTGTAATTACTGTATTCATATCCAAATACCTCCTGTCTAAATGATATAACTATTATATAAAAAAATAAAACTAAGTTCAATCTTTTCCTCTTTTTACCCCAAAATTACTGTGAGATGTAAAAACTTACAATAATTTATAATATATTCAACAGATGCTTAAAATACTCCGGTAATGGTGCATCTGTTTCAATATATTCTTCTCTTGACGGATGACAAAATCCGAGAATCTTAGCGTGCAGCGTCTGCCCCTCCAACTGAAAAGGACATTTTGAGGGACCATAAATCATATCACCAAGCAGTGGATGTCCCAAGTAAGCCATATGGACACGAATCTGATGTGTACGCCCTGTTTCAAGCTGACATTCAATATATGTATATTTATCAAACTGTTTTAGAACTTTATAATGAGTAATGGCTTCTTTACCACCATTTGAGCGGACAGACATTTTTTTCCTGTCCACAGGATGCCGCCCTATTAATGTATGTATACTGCCTTCCTCTTCCTTTATATTTCCATGTACAATTGCATGATACCTGCGCACAATTGTGTGTGCTTTCAGCTGACTAGCAATACACATATGGGCAGTATCATTTTTACATGCAATAACAGAACCAGTGGTATCCCGGTCAATTCTGTGTACAATTCCAGGCCGGAGAACACCATTGATACCGCTTAAATTCTCACTGCAATGGTATAGCAATGCGTTAACCAGTGTTCCGCTGTAATGACCAGGTGCAGGATGCACAACCATACCCTTAGGTTTATTAATAACAATTACGTCATTATCTTCATAAAGAACTGATAAGGGGATTTTTTCCGGAAGTACATCCAGCGTAACAGCTGGAGGAAGTGATACCTGTATTTTATCATCTGATTTTACCCGGTAACTGGCTTTTATCTTTTGATTGTTAACTGTGATATTGCCACTGCTAAGAAGCTTTTGGATATAAGAACGGGATAAAGATGTCATTAATTCATTCAGACACTTATCTATTCTCTCATCTTCCATTTCTTCAGTTATTACAAAATAAAAATTGTTTAAGCTTTCAGACATAATTCTTATAAACCTTCTGATTTTCTGGTAAACAAAAAATCTAAATCGCTGTCTTCATATACAAATAAAATCTGAAATGCAATAATTGCGGCTGAAAAGGTAACAAATATATCTGCCAGATTAAAAACAGGAAAATCAATAATTACAATATAAATAAAGTCAATTACATAGCCAAGACGCAGTCTGTCTGCTAAATTTCCTGCTGCACCTGCCGCTGCTATAACTAGCAATATATGAAGTTGTTTATACTTTGAGGCATTGGGCATCTTTTTTAGAATATGAATTACAATACCTAAGAATATAATTGATGAAAATATAAAAAAATATTTGTGATTTTGTAGTACACCAAAGGCAGCTCCGTAATTTTCTACATATTGGAGGGACAAAACACCATCAATAATATTGAAATCAGGCTGATTTTTTAATTTAATGACAGCAAAATACTTGAAAAACTGGTCAGATAGTATTAGGAAAATCAGTAGGAATACATCAAAAACAAATAAATTTTTTTTCGCTCTATCCATTATTCCTTATTCGCCATCCTCCACATAATGAATTTCAGATATTGCATTTAATATATCTTCATCTGTTACCATCTTGTCAATTACAGCCTTTCCAGCTTTTTTTAAAAGAATAAATTTTATACAATCCCCGTCCATTTTTTTATCAGATTTAGTAAGTTTTAATATTTCCTGTGGTTCAATATCCTCTATGGAAATAGGGAGATTAAAGGGAACAAACATATCTCTGATTTCATAATATTCCTCCATGGAAAGCCAGTTATGTTTCCATGAAATAAACGCCGCTGCAACAGACCCCAGCGCCACGCATTCCCCATGGGTAAGAGAAAAGTTTTTATATTTTTCAATTGCATGCCCAATGGTATGTCCAAAGTTTAATAATGCACGGTCCCCCTTTTCTATTGGGTCATTTTCCACTACCAGCTTTTTGATTTTACAGCTTCTTTCTACCATTTCAAGCAAAGTATCTAAGTCTCTGTCACAAATTTCATACATATTTTCGAGAAGCCATTCATAAAAAAGAGAATCTTTAATCAGGCCATGTTTCATAACTTCAGCAAAACCACTGTAAAATTGGCGGTCATCCAGAGTCTTCAGAGTGCTGACATTTATATATACCAGTTTAGGCATGTAGAATGCTCCTACCATGTTTTTATAACCATCAAAATCAACTCCTGTCTTGCCTCCGATGCTGGAATCTGCCTGGGCAAGCAGTGTAGTGGGAATCTGGATAAAGTCAATTCCCCTAAGATAGGTGGCCGCGGCAAAACCAGTGATATCCCCAACAACTCCGCCTCCTAGAGCAATCAGCAAATCTTTTCTGTCAAATTTTTCATTGATTAAAAAATGGTAAATTTCTTTTACCGTTTTAAGTGTTTTATTTTTTTCGCCTGATTCAAAAGAAAACAAAACACTTTTTTTACAATGCTCCCTGATACATTCAAGAATATCCTCCCCATATAATGATTTGACATGGGAATCTGTGACAATACAAACTCTTCTGTTTTCGGCGTTTAGCTGTTTAAGCTCTTCTGTCAGCTCCTGAAAATCAGTTGCAAATATAATATCATAACAGGGCTTTTTTTCATATAAGATGTTCATTTTGCTGTTCATTGTTTTCTCCTTAGAGTTCTTAATTCTATATCAGTAGCAAGGTTTTTAGTATTCTCTCAAAAGTCAAAACTTCCTGTCTGTGTTAAACAGGAAGCTTTTTGATATGATATTTAAAAATTATACGCCATTATTAATTGGCACATCAAAAGACCCTGATAAAATTTCCTGAAAATCACCTGAAATATCTACAATGGCAGGTGTGATAATAAAAATATAATGTGAGATCTTCTGTAAATTACCACTTATTGCAAAACAGGACCCAGATGTAAAGTCAATAATACGCTGTGCAATATCAACATCAAGTCCTTCCAGATTAAGAACAACAGTTCTGTTTGCCAGCAAAGTCTCTGTAATTTCCCTGGCATCCTCAATGGAAGTAGGTTTTATTACACATACTTCCATTCCGGCAGTTGATTTTTTGGCAGGTCTCATTGGTGTAACCTTAGGTGTTGTCTTTTTGGCAGGTCTATCTTCTTCCGCAACAGATTCTTACCTTACAACCAGCTGCTTTTTAGGTTTTTCCTCTACAGGTCCATCATCATAATAATCATCATCATAGAAATCATCATCATCTTCATTTAGCTTCATGTAATTGAGAAATTTATCCATTACTCCCATATTAAAGCGCTCCTTACTATACTGGATACTGCCTTTCACCAAAGATACCTGTTCCAACACGGACATAGGTGGCACCTTCTTCAATGGCAACCAGATAATCGCCTGTCATTCCCATAGACAGAACATCCATACTAACATTATCAATGTTTTTACGATTTATGTCAACAGATAATTGCCTAAGACGGGCAAAATACTGTCGGTTTTCTTCCGGGTTTTCCACATATGGCGCTATTGTCATAAGTCCCTTTATATATATATTAGGCAGTATGGCAATGCTTCGGACCAGATTTTCAGTCTCCATAGGGTTTATGCCAAATTTTGTATCTTCACCTGCAATATTTACTTCAATCAGTATAGATATCTTTACCTGTTTTCTTACGGCTTCCTTGCTGATTTCTTCTGCAAGTTTCAGTGAATCCACACTATGAATTAAAGCAACTTTATCAATTATATATTTTACCTTATTGCGCTGCAAATGTCCAATCATGTGCCATTTAATGTCTTTGGGCATAGTATCATATTTTTCAACTAATTCCTGTACTTTGTTTTCACCAAATTCCCTGCATCCATGCTCATAGGCATCCATCAACATAGATATAGGTTTCGTTTTACTGACAGCTATCAGATTCACTTCCTGTATGTCCCTGTCTGCCTTTTGACAGGAAGAAGCAATATTTAGCAGAACATTATCCAGGTTCTTTTTAATCACCTTATTAGCCTCCTGTTATAATTTTAATGCCATATTGTTATTCATAAACCAATTCATCATCCATTACTGCTGTCGCATCCAGTACAATATAATCATATACATTAAGTCCATATTGGGTATTGGATTTAACAATAGAATACTCTTCATTCTGATACAAAATATTTATCTGCTTAAAATCTGCATACCCTTTATTGATATTATATACTCCTTTCAGGCTTCCTCTTTTACTGAGTGTATATTTTTCAGAAGACTCAGGCTTTATAATATCCTCTCCTATTCTCAATATCATATCATCCAGATAATATTCGGTTTCTGTTTCTCCATAAATAGTAGTCTCCACAAATTCGGTGGTAGCAGTACCTTCATCTGTAAAGGTTTCTTTCATTACCCCATAGCTATTACTGTTCCCTCCCATTGTAACATATTCCTTGGGAACAATAAAAAACTCTTTCTCTACAATGGAGGAATTTGGAATTTTAAGTCCGGTTTCCTCTTCAAGAATTAATTCAATATCAATAAAACGGTCTGTGCAAAATGTTACCATTGAGTTAGTAAAAGTCAGTTTTACAAAAATATCTCCATCAGCATTGGTATATGTAGATACTTCCCCCCAGGAGGTATCCTGGTTTTTTAGAAATTTGACTTTAACAAACTCTGCCTCTGTAAGTTCTTGTGCTTTTTCAAAATCAGTCTGAATAACAATCGACCAGTCTTCATTTGTGGAAACCTTATATACTGGTTGTCCTGCCTCTACAAGTTCATTACTGATAAGTTGTGTTTTCTCATAATTTTTAGTATCAAAATGGTCTTTGGTAAACTGTTCAAGTTTTAAATCTTCATACCCATCAACAGAATAGATTACAATACCAGTGATTGGGGCATTGCAAAAAGAAATCAGTTCAGACAAACCCGCACTGTTGATTTTATCTACGTTTTCCAGAATGCCTGTATTTGCCAGTTTAAGCACAGTTCCCTTTACATTGTATTTAAAGTCATAGACAGAATCAAAATATCTAGGGTCAAAGTTATTAACAAAACCAAGGATTTCTGTTTTAAGTTCTGTTAAGTCGCTGCTTGAAAGAGTTGTTCCGGTACTTTCTGCATTCATATAATCTGCAAGTCTTCCTGACTGATCCAATGTATAAACCAGATTTCCAACACCAACTCTTTCCCCTTCACGGGCGTAGTAATTCACATATCCTGCCTGAGTGGAAGTTACAATTTCCTCATCACGAAGTGCAATTCCCTTATAGATATTATTTGATGAAAGGGAACCCATTTTTACCTGATGTCCTTCTATATGTTTTTGGGTAAAATACGAGAAGACACAAATAATAATATATATCAAAATAACAGTAAAAATTATCATACCAATATTAATATTAAGTGGTCTTCTGTATTTGACTATTTTATTATTTCTATTGTTTTCCAATTTTTACTCCTGCTATCAGCAACTTTAATAATTATCAGACTAAATTTTATACTGCATAAAAACGCCCCCGGTACTACGGGGACGTTTATGTAATTTGCATTTTTCTCGTTTTATAAAGAGATAATAATTTTATCCTTAACAGAAGCGGGAATTTCATCCTCATCCAGTGAAATACTAATAACAAAATTTACCTTGAACGTCTCACTTATTTTTTCTAATTTTTGAAGGATAGGCTCAATATTGTCATCTCCCAGACATGCTATTTTCAAAAAGCTGTCAAAATACATCTGTTCCAAGTCATGATCTTGTGAAATAATACCACTGATAAATCCAACAAATTCGTCTGAATCCGTAATCAAATATGAAGAAACATCAATGAGCCTTATTTTATTATTCAGTTCATACATATGCTTTGTGTTCTTGTCCAGATATACAATATTGCCGGACACACTTTGTACCTCAGTATTCACCTTATCTAATAAATGTTTAGTTTTGCCTTTTCCCTTTTTTCCAACCACTAATTGAACCATTGGTAATCCCTCCTGAAGTATATTAGTTTTATACAAAATTTCACTATGTCTAGATTTATTATAAGTGATAACAAGCCAAAAAACAACTGCTATTTGTTTATTTCTTCTAACAAATCTGTCATCTGTGAATATAATAAATCCCTGCTGTCAGCGCACATTATAACCGAAATGTATGGGTTGCCAGAAGAATCTCTTACCATAAGGACAAGGCAAGACCCAGCAGCGCTAGTGGTGCCGGTTTTTCCTCCGAGAACAGTAATACCGCTGGGAGCCTGTATATCCCCTTGCAGATACCGGTTTGAATTTTTTACATTTATATCCTTTGATGCACCATTTTTATCTGTATATACAGTTGTATAAGAATCCATGTGGATTATTTCATTAAACAATGCATAATTTACAGCTGCATTCATAATCAAATACATATCATAGATTGTAGTATAGTGGTCTTCATCTGAAAGCCCATGGGGATTGACAAAATGTGTGTTAGTGGCGCCAAGCGATATTGCTTTCCGGTTCATCAAATTCGCAAACTCTTCTACTGACCCTGCAACTCCCTCAGCAATCATTACAGCAACATCATTGGCTGAATTAATCAATAAAAGATGAAGAGCCTGGTCTAAGGTCATCTGGTCCCCTTCTTTTAAACCAGCCACCTGTGCACCGGACTCTAAAATCCGCACGTTTGCCGAGGCGGTGAGCATCATATCGTTTGTTCCATTTTCCAGCGCAACAAGAGCTGTCATAACCTTTGTAAGACTGGCAGGATAAAGTCTCTCATGAATATTTTTGGCATAAAGGGTTTCGTGACGGTTAATATCAAAAAGCCCGGCTCCGGAAGCGGCTGACATATCCACATCTTTGGAGTCTATATCAGAATCTGCAACACAAAGAGCCGCCGCAAATGGAACTGCTGTCTGTTTTTCTTCTGATGGGCTGACAATCCGAAAGCTGCTCACTTCAGAATCGGCAGTATAGTGCATATCAAACTGCGGCTGTCCGCAGCCTGTAAAAAGCAAAACGGAAGCCGAAATTATTATGGATAATATTTTATTTCTATTTATACATCTCACGCCACTCTAAATCTCCTCTGTCCAGTGACTTAATCAGTAATTCTGCTGTGGCAATATTGGTTGCCAGCGGAATATTATACATATCACAAAGTCTTACTACATTATTGACATCTGGTTCGTGCTTTTTGGATGTTAAGGGGTCTCTTAAAAAAATAACTAAATCCATCTGATTATGCTCAATCTGTGCCCCTATCTGCTGCTCTCCCCCAAGATGTCCAGCCAGAAATTTGTGAATGCTTAAGTTTGTCACTTCTTCTACCAGTCTGCCAGTAGTTCCTGTAGCATACAGTTCGTTTTTGCTTAAAATGCCGCGGTAAGCAATGCAAAAATTCTGCATTAATTTTTTTTTCGCATCATGTGCTATTAACG